>DUTZ01000469.1 GCA_012841845.1 Actinomycetales bacterium
GCAGTACCCGCGCACGCCGTGCCCGACGATCGCAGCGTCGGCGACATCGGTGATGTACGAGAAGTGCCGGAACTCCTCGCGGGCGATGGACGCGCTGGCGTCGCGGCAGCCGTTGTCCACCACCACGACCTCGTCGGGGGGCCGGGTCTGCGCGGCGAGGGCGGCTAGGCATCCGGCGAGTTCCGCGGCGTCGTCGAGCACGGGGATCACCACGGAGACGCGCATGCGCCCATACTGCCAGCGGGCCCGCGAGCGGGCGATTTGTGCCCGCCGATCCCCGCTGTGTAATCTGCTAGAGGCTTTCACGCCGAGCCGCGGTGATCCCGCGAGGACGCGTGGCCGGCCCCCTTAGCTCAGTCGGCAGAGCGTTTCCATGGTAAGGAAAAGGTCGTCGGTTCGATTCCGACAGGGGGCTCGCACGGTAGCACCGGGCACGGCGATATAGCTCAGATGGTTAGAGCGCACGACTCATAATCGTGAGGTCCCGGGTTCGATCCCCGGTATCGCTACCGAACAGCACCGCAACGAACCGGCATCCCAGACGGGGTGCCGGTTTCGTCGTCTCCGGTGGCGTCCGGGGGCGTGCCGTAGGACTCGACTACGCGGGGAGCCCAGGATGTGAGGTCGTGCAGCACCGAAGCGACCCGCTGTGACCAGGTTGCCTACGCCCGCCGCGCTATCACCGCCACTGAACTCGGCGAACGGGTTCCACAGCGGTACAACATCCGGTAGTGGGCGCCGACGAACACCACGGCCCCTCCCGAATCCGATCCGGGAGGGGCCGCGGCGTGTTCAGCGCCGGTGCGGAGCCAGCGTCTGACGTCAGCCCACCGTCACCGGGATGGTCACGACGGTGCCGGCGTCGGTCGTCACCGTGAGGGTGTGCGCCCCGGCCGTCGCGTCGGCGGGGATCGTCACGGTGACCACGGCCCGGCCGTCGAGCGGGACCGGGTGGGCGTCGGCCCCGAAGGTGTCGAGGTCCGGGCCGGTCTCCACCGGGAACTCGCCCAGGTCGGTGCCGTCGAAGGCGGCCGTCGCGGTGGTGGCCGCCGGCGTGCCCAGGGAGGTGAGGTCGAGGTCGGTGACGGTGAAGGTGACCTCCTGGCCCGCCGAGACGGTCTCCGGCAGGTCCTTGACCGCCACGGCGTGCCGGCCGAAGTCGGGCGCCAGACCGGCCTCGCGGTTCTCGGTGAGGTAGGCCTGCCACGCCTCGGAGTCAACGAGGCCGGTGTCGGCGATGTTGGCTCCCTCGGCGAAGGTCGCGAAGTTGTCGCCGCCGGCGGCGAGGAAGCTCGCGGTGGCCACCCGGTAGGTGCCGGCGGGGTCGATCGCCTCGCCGTCGAGGGTGATCGAGGTGATGCGGTCGCCGGCGGGGCGGGTGGGATCGTAGGTCCACGTGAAGTCCTTGCTGGTGCCCAGCGCGAGGAACGGGCGGTCGGCGCCGGCGGGCTGCCACTGCTCCTCGAGGACGTCCTTGACCTGCGCGCCGGTCAGCTCGAGCGTCATGAGTGTGTTGGCGAACGGCAGGACCCCGTTGGCCTCGGCCTTGGTGATGTTGCCGTCCTCGCCGGCGGGCTCGTTCATGAGCTCGGCGCGCACGCCGCCCGGGTTCATGAACCCGATGTCGGCGCCGCCGCGGTCGGCCACGGCGTCCACCATGAAGTCGGCGACGAGGTTGCCCAGCGTCGACTCCGACAGGCGATCGTCACGATTGCCGCCGGAGAAGGCGGTGGTGATGTGGTCGGTGACGGTGCCGACCGGCTCCGAGCCCACGATGTCGGCCTCGGCGAGGGTCTCGTCGACGATCCGCTTGACCTCCTGCACGACCGGGTTGCTCAGGTCGGCGTCGGCGTCGGAGTCCGGGACCGGCACGTTCTCCTGGCTGAAGCCGGTGACGCTCTTGCTCTCCGGGTCCACGGTCAGCGTGACGCGGCCGATGTGGCTGCCGTACGAGCCGGACTGGATGATCGGGCGGGTGCCGTCGGCGGGCGCGGCGTCGTCGCCGAGCGAGCCGCCGAGGGAGTCGGTGAGCGATCCGAGCGAGCCACCCAGGGAACCGCCGAGCGAGCCGGTGGAGCCGAGCGCATGCGACAGCGAGCCGGTCGCCGTGCTCTCGCCGCCGGCCTTGGGGCCCTCCCACGCGTAGAGCTGGTGGGTGTGCGAGGTGAAGATCGCATCGACGTGGCCGCTGGTCTTGCCCACGATGTCCTCGAAGGTGGTGAGCTGGGCCCGCCCGGCCTCGATCGACTCGCTGGTGGGGGACCCGGCGTGGTACTCGGCCACCACGATGTCGGCCTCGCCGTTGGCGGGGTCGCCGTCGGAGAGCTGATCGGCCACGCGGTTGACGGCCTCGACGGGGTCCGCGAACTCGACGCCCTGGATCTGGGCCGGGTTGACCAGCGACGGCGTCTCCTGCGTGACGGCGCCGACAACGCCCACGGTGAGGCCGCTGACCTCGATGAGCGTGTACTCCTGCATCTGCTCGCCATCGACCGTCACGTTGGCGCCGAGGTAGTCGAACTCGGCCGCCGGGATGATCCGGTCCTGAAGGTCGGCGATGCCCTTGTCGAACTCGTGGTTGCCGAGCGCCGACGCGTCCAGGCCCATGGCGTTCAGGACGTCGAGGGTGGGCTGGTCGTCCTTGAACGCCGACGCGAAGAGGGACGCGCCCACGTTGTCTCCCGCCGAGAGGAAGGCGGTCTTCTCGGTCCCGCCGTGCTCCGCGCGCAGCTTCTCGAGGGTGTCGGCAAACGCGACGGTCGACGGCCGCGAGGTGGAGATGCGCCCGTGGTAGTCGTTGACGTTGAGGAGCGTGACGTCGACGCCCGCGGGGGCGGCGGTCGGCGCGGCGGTGACGGGCGGAGCGGCCAGTGTACCGACGGCGAGCATGCCGCCGAGGGCCGCGGCCCTCGCGCGACGGTAGTACCGGAGGGTCTGCACTGTGAAGTTTCCGTTTCTCGTGTGAGAGGTGACTGTTGTCCGTCGTCACCCTGATGCCTCCCGGGCCCCGGGGACAGAGCTTTCCCGAGGAGTTCACCGACGCGTCGACCGCCGCGCACAGACTCCTCTCCTGCCGTTGGGGTACGGCCGCGCACCGCCCCCGAATCCGGGTGGTCTCAGGTGGATCTCCCGCCGGCACACGGCGTTTCCCCCCGGGGCGGCGGGGGTCGAAGCCTAGAGTTCGCTCAGCCGTCGTTCATCAGCGAGCGCCGACCGGAGGGGAGTGCGTATGAACGAGAGCGACACGGGGAGGTTCCCCGCGGTCTTCCTGGGGGCCCTGAGCGTGGCCGCGACCGTTGCGGTGGCGCTGCTCTTCCTGTGGCCGCGGGAGACCACCGAGTACTGGGGGCTGCTCGGGAACCTCATCGACGTCAACGTGTACCGCTGGGGCGGCGAGCACATCCGAGCAGGGCGGGAGTTGTACGTCGATCTCCTCCGGCCGCTGGGCGGGGTCGACCCGTGGCGCGCACCGATGGCGTGGACCTATACGCCGTTCGCCGCCGCGCTGTTCGTCCCGCTGACCTGGCTCAGCGGTCCGATGATGGAGGCACTGTGGACCCTGGCCACGCTGGCCTCCATGGTGCTGGTGGCGCGCATGATGTGGGTCTGGCTGGGCTACCGGCCCGGCCGCCGGCTCACGATCGCCGCGGTGGCGGTCGCCGCGCTGATGCTGTTCACCGAGCCGTTCCGCATGACCCTGTGGCTGGGCCAGATCAACGTGCTGCTCCTGCTCCTGCTGGTCTGGGACGCCACCCGACCGGCCGGCACCCGACTCCGGGGCGCGGCCACCGGCATCGCCGCGGGGATCAAGCTCACGCCCGCGTTCCTGTGGTTCCACTACGCCATCACCCGCCAGTGGCGGTGCGTCGCGGTCTCCGTCGGGACCTTCGTCCTCACCGTGGTGGTCGGCGCCGCCATCGCCTGGAGTTCGTCGCTGCACTACTGGACCGGCGGGATGCTCGACGGCCAGCGCATCGGCCACGTGGACGCACCCAGCAACCAGTCCGTGTACGGCGTTCTGTCCTGGTACGTCTACCACGGCCCGGTGCCCACCTGGGCGTGGCTCGTCGGCGCCTCCGCCGCGGCACTCGTCGGGCTCGCGGCCGCCTGGTACCTCCACGAGCGCGGGATGCCGCAGCTGTCCTTCGTCGTCTCCGGCATGACCGGTGCCGTCGCGTCGCCCTTCTCCTGGGGCCACCACTGGGTGTGGTTCCTGCCGCTCATGGTGGTCCTGTTCGACCTGCTGCTGCGGCACGCCCGCACCGGGTGGGCGCGCGTCGCCTGGGTCCTGCCGGCAGTGCTGTACTTCTTCGTGGGGGCCTGGGCGCAGAGCTTCCCCGACGCCACCCAGCCCGACGGTCGCTGGGTGGGCACCGGGTGGTTCATGACGACGGCCGCCCTGGAGGGGCCGTTCGCCCCGCTGCTGCGTGAGCCCTACCTCGTCGTCTGGGCGCTGACCCTCGTCCTCGGTGTGCTCGCGGCGCGCCGCGGCCTCGGCGCCGCGCCGACGGCGGCCAGGCCCCATCGCGTCGCCGCCGGCTGACCGTACCCGTAATACCGCTCACGCGCGGTGCGATCCACTGGTGAACACCCCGATCGTCCGGCTGACCGGAGGAGTCCCGATGCGACGGCCGATGACGACTGCGGCTGCGCTGTGCGCGGCACTGGGGCTCGCAGCCCCAGGGTGAGGTGGGCTCGTGGGGTCGGGCATAGGGTCGCTGCCATGTGCGAACCCGCCGCGAGCGCCGACGACTACTGGAACCACCTGCTCCGCGAGAGCGGCGTGGGCAGAGAGGGGTACGCGTTCCTCGGGCCGCGCTACATCCGCCAGACCGTGAGGAGCTTTGACGACCTCGCCGGTTCCGGCGTCCTCGAGTCGCTGCTCGGTGGGTCCCATGCGGTGGACATGACGCTCGTGGGACGGATCGAGACCCGCGACACGCGCCCGCGATGGTTCCACCTGGACATCTCGCCGGTGTTCAACACGTGGGAGGCGCGGTACGAGGACGGGAGGTTCGACGCCAATCTCGGTCGGGAGGGGATGGTCTCGGGCGATGAACGTTCGGACGGCCCCATGCCGCGCTCGTACATCCAGCACCCGTCCAGCCTCGTCTACTTCGACAGCTTCCCCATGTGGGGCGGCAACCGGTATGTCGACGAGAACCTGCTGCCCGGGTCGGTCGACGTGCTGTGGCAGGAAAGCGCACCAATCTCCGACTCCGACCCGCAGTGGGTGGCCGACACCCGCCCCGGCGGACTGGCCCGGATCCACCTGACCTGCCCGGATATCCCCGAGGTGAGCGGCACGGCCGTCGTCGACCTGAACCGACGGCTGTGCCTGCTCTACGAGACCCGCTACCGGGGAGAGACGGACTTCAGGATGAGCGTCGACGCGATCAGGACCGATACCGGTCCGTGGTCGGACGTCAGTGAGACGGGGATCGGCGTGCTCGACCTGTAGAGCTCCGACGCCGCGGCGCCGGGCCAGGGGTGCCGTCACACCCCGAACGTCGCCCGCGGATACCCCGCCTCTACATCCGTCACGACGTTGACGAGATACGGCACCCCGCTCGCGAACGCCCGGTCCAGGGCGGGCCCGATCTGCGCGGGGTCGGTGACCATCTCGCCCGCCCCGCCGAGGGCGCGCACCACCTCGTCGTAGCGCGTCCGCGGCGCGAGATCGGCGATCACGTCGTAGCCGTAGATCATCTGCATGGGCCCCTTCTCCAGGGCCCACGCCGAGTTGTTGCCCATCACCATCACCACGGGCAGGTTGTGCCGCACGAGGGTGTCCACGTCGATCAGGGAGAAGCCGGCCGCGCCGTCGCCGAGCAGCAGCACCACCTGGCTCGACGGCCGGGCGATCCGCGCCGCGATCGCCGCGCCCAGCCCCGCGCCGAGGCATCCGAACGGCCCCGGGTCCAGCCAGTTCCCGGGCCGGGAGGGTTCGACGAACTTACCGGCAAAGGAGACGAAGTCGCCACCGTCGCCGATCACCACCGCGTCCTCGGCCAGTCGCGGCAGTAGCTCTCCGTAGATCCGCGCCGGGTGGATGGGGTCGGCCGAGGCGCCCAGCAGCTCGAGGTCCGCGGCGTGCGTGGCGTCGGCCTTCTCGCGGAGCGCGCCGGCCCACTCCGACCAGTCGGGCCTCGTGGACTGCCGCTGGACGGCGGCGGTGAGTTCGTCGAAGACCTGCGCGAGGTCGCCCGCCGTGGCCACGGCCGGGTTCGCGTGTCGGCTGAGCTGGCCGTCGGAGTCCTGGATGTGCACCACGGCGGCGGGCTCGGCGCCGTCCTTGCCGCCGAAGACCCCGTACCCGAGGCGGAAGTCGAGCGGGGTCCCCACCACCACGACGAGGTCGGCCCGGCTGAACGCCATCCCGCGCGCCTTGGTGACGAGCAGCGGATGCCCGGCCGGGACGATGCCACGGCCCATCCCGTTGGGGATGGCCGGCAGCCCGAGCGCCTCCACGCAGCGCAGCGCGGCCTCGTCGGCGAAGTCGGCCCACACGTCCGAGCCCAGCACGAGCACCGGCCGCTCGGCCGAGGCGAGCATCCCGGCGATCCGCTCGATCGCGTCGGTGTCCGGCGCGCGGTCCGGACCCGCCGCGCCGTCGTCGTGGGGCCCGGGGCGCACGGAGGTGCTCTGGTCGAAGAAGTGGTCCATGTGCACGTCGAGGAACGCGGGCCCGCGGTGCGCGGTGCGCGCGGCCTGGAACGCGCGGTGCGTGGCGTCGGCGATGTCGTCCGGCCCGGTGGCGGTCTCTGCGGAGACGGTGACCGGGGCGAGCAGCGGCACGTGGTCGAACTCCTGCAGCGCGCCCGACCCCCAGCGGTTCGCGGGCGCGCGGCCGCCGAGCACGACCATGGGCGCGCCGGAGAAGTGCGCCTGCGTCACGGCGCTCACGCCGTTGGTCACGCCCGGGCCCGCGGTGAGCACGGCCAGCCCGGGGGAGCGGGTGAGCTTGCCGGTGGCCTCGGCGGCGAAGGCGGCGGTCTGCTCGTGCCGCACGTCGAGCAGCGCCACGCCGTGGTCCTCCTTGGCGGCCGCGTCGTACATGGGGAACACGTGCGCGCCGGAGAGCGTGAACATGGTCCGCACCCCGTGGTTCGCCGCGACGGCGGTGGCGTGCGAGCCGCCGTGGCCCTCCACGGGATCGCAGTTGACTCCCGGCCGCGGATCGGATGGCGTGCTGCTGGTCACTTCGACCTCCTGGCTGTTCGGCCCGGCAGTGGCGTGGCCTCAGGGTAGGGGCAACGGCGCGGCGGGACCGCCGATTCTGTCGGACCTCTCGCGTAGCGTCCGTGACGTGCCGATGCGCGTGCGTAACGTGCGGTATGATCAGGTGCACGAACTGCAATCAAGAAGGGGTGTGGCCATGGCGTCGGTCGATGACCTCACACGGAGCGATCGCCTCATTCGCAGGAGCGCGGCGCGGCTCGGGCAGGCCCTCGCGGCGGTCGAGACCTATGCAGAGCCGGCGCTCGCGCGCGCGGTCCAGGCAGAGCACAATCTGTACGACCGCCTCGACGCCGAGTTCGGGCTGTTCACCGCGAGTGAGGCCGGGCGGCGCATGGGGTCCCGGTCCAACGCCCCCAGGAATCTCGCCGCGTCGGCCAGGCGGGAGGGGCGCCTTGTCGCGGTCAGCCGGGGCCATCAGGTGCTCTACCCCGGATTTCAGTTCGGCCCGGACGGTGCTCCGCTTCCCGTGATCGCCGGCCTGCGCGCGCTCGCCGCCGAGTACGAGCGATCCGAGACCGGCATCGTCCAGTGGCTGTGCTCGCCGACCACGTACCTCGATGGGCGTCGTCCGGTCGATCTGCTGCGCGAGACGCCTGACCGTGTGCTCGACGTGGCTGCTCGTTCGTGGGGAGTTGATTGGTGACCCCCACGCCGCCGAACCCGTTCGATCCCGAGGTCACGGTTCTGGCCGCGGGGGAGCGCCTCTATCGGGTGCACGGCAACCGTCGCGACGCGACGGCCTTCAATCCAGGAGTCGGCGAGCCGACGCGATTCGCCTTCTTCGAGTGCCACGCCACGGGCCGAACCGTGCCGGTGCTGTACGCGGCCGCTGCGCAGGACGCGGCCGTGGCGGAGACGCTGCTGCACGACGTACCGGCGTCGGGTGGGTACCTGGACTATGACGACTACGCGGCAAAGGTCATGAGCCGGATCGTCTCCACGCGCCCGCTCAGGCTGGCCACGTTCCACGGGGTGGGGCTGCGGAGGCTACGCGTCACCGCCGACGACCTCACCGGGTCGCCTGCCACGACCTACTCCGCGACCGTCGACTGGGCGGCCGCCGCGCACGGGGCGGGCTACGACGGGATCGTCTGGATGTCGCGCCAGTGCAACGACGCGAAGGCGTATGTGTTCTTCGGGGATCGCTGTGGCGAGGCGTTCGAGCAGGACCCGGGGTTCGGTCGAGCCTTCGTGACGGGTGTCGATCTGCTGTGGCTCATCGACCTGTGCGCGCCGCTCGGCGTCGATGTGCTGCCCCCTCCTGCGTTGTGAGCCGCTGGCGTACCGGACGCCGACTCGCTCCTCGACGTCGGACCTCTCGGGTAGCGTCCGCAGGCGTGAGCACAGCAACCGGATCCGGCCCGGAGTCCGAGGCCCAGAACGAGCACCTCGTCGTCACCGGCGAGCCCGTCACCGTGACCGCCGACCGGGTCGCGCGGTTCGCCGAGGCCGTCGGCGCGCCGGCCGGCGAGGTCCCCGCGACCCTCGCCGCTGCGCTGACAGCCGACGTCCAGCGGGCCGTCATGGCGCACCCCGACCTGCGGATCGACCTGTCGCGCACCCTCCACACCGCGCAGTCCTCCGAGCACCACCGGCCGATCGTCGTGGGGGACGTGCTCACCGCCACCGCCACGGTCACCGGGGTCCGCTCGGCGCGCGGCGGCCGCATGATCGGGTTCGACACGGTGTTGCGCGACGCCGGCGGCGAGCCCGTCCAGACCCTCACCACCGGCCTGCTCACGGCCGAGGTCGACGGTGGGATCGACGACGACGAGGTGACCGCATGAGCCGCACCGCCACCGCGGGCGAGGCCCTCCCCGCCCGCTCTCTCCCGATCACCCGCGAGGACGTCCGGCGCTACGCCGAGGTCTCCGGGGACCACAACCCCATCCACCTCGAGGACGCCGCCGCACAGGCGCTCGGCCTGCCCGGCGTGGTCGCGCACGGCATGCTCACCTCCGCGCTCGCCATCGGCACGGTCGCCGACTGGGCCGGGGGAGCGGACCGGGTCCGCGCGACGTCGATCCGGTTCGCCGGTCCGGTCGTGGTCCCCGTCGACGCGCCGGCCGAGCTCGAGGTGCAGGGCACGGTCCGGAAGGTCGACGACGACGCCGGCACCGCCGACGTGGCCCTGACCGTGACCTGCGCGGGCGCCAAGGTCTTCGGCAAGGCGATCGTCACCGTGGCGCTCGCCTGATTTCGGCCCGTCGCCGGGGGTGCCGTACACTGGCACGGCCGACCGTCCGCGGTCGCGCGCCGCGCTGCCCTCGGTCAACCGGGGGCGGAGGCCGACACTGTAGAGTCGAGGCGTTCGTGCGGTGCGCAACAGCGGAACGGCACGGGTGGCCGGGAGACCGGCCGAAGGGGCGTAGCTCAATTGGCAGAGCAGCGGTCTCCAAAACCGCAGGTTGCAGGTTCAAGTCCTGTCGCCCCTGCCCTTCACACCGAAACACGACCCGGAGGTACCGCGTGAGCCAGGATCGCGACGACGACGTCGACACCACCGGCGCGCGCCGTTCCGACCGGGCGAGTGCCGTGCCCACCGGCAAGGCCGGCCGCACCGACGCCGCCGTCGCCAACCGGGTCCGCACGGACGCCGACCAGCCCGAGGACACCGGGACCGGGCGGGCCAACCCGATCCAGTACCTCAAGCAGGTGGTCGAGGAGCTGCGCAAGGTCATCTGGCCGACGCGCAACCAGATGGTCACCTACACCATCGTGGTGTTCCTCTTCCTCATCTTCATGACGGCGCTGGTGTTCGGCGTCGACCTCGGAGCGGGCGAGCTCGTCGCACTCGTCTTTGACAACTGACGCCCGCCGCTCGGGTCCGGAGCGAGACACGGACCACCGAACGACATTCGAGAGGACCACGATTCCCGTGAGCGAGACCGAGCAGACCCCCGAGGCCGCGGAGCAGGCCGAGATGGACGTCGACGCCGTGCTCGGCGACACCTCCGCGGACCCCGCCGACGCGCCCGTGGCCCCCACCGCGGAGGCCGCCGAGGAGGCCTCGGCCCTCGCCGACGACTCCTCCGAGGACGCCGCGGCTGACGACACCCCGGCTGACGACACCCAGGCTGACGAGGCCGGCGACGACGCGGCCGCGGCCGATGCCGCCGAGGCCGAGGCGGCGCCGCAGATCGACCCGATCGTGGCGTTCAAGCGCCAGCTCCGCAAGCTGCCCGGCGACTGGTTCGTGATCCACTCGTACGCGGGCTACGAGAACAAGGTCAAGGCCAACCTCGAGACCCGCGCCGTGACCCTCGGTGCCGAGGACAAGATCTTCCAGGTCGAGGTCCCGACCGAGGAGTACACCGAGGTCAAGAACGGTCAGAAGAAGACCGCCAACCGCAAGGTCCTCCCCGGCTACGTCCTCGTCCGCATGGACCTCGACGACGAGTCGTGGGGCGTCGTCCGCAACACCCCCGGCGTCACCGGGTTCGTCAGCGCCACCGGCGGCGCGGCCGGAACCCCCACCCCGCTCTCGCTGAGCGACGTGGCCAAGTTCCTCGCACCCAAGCCGGAGAAGAAGCCCGCCGCCGCGGCCGCCGCCGAGGGCGACGCCGGTCTGGTCCCGCAGGCCGTCGAGGTGGACTTCGAGGTCGGCGAGTCCGTCACCGTCATGGACGGCCCCTTCGCCACGCTGCCCGCCAGCATCTCCGAGGTCGACCCGGCGGCGCAGAAGCTCAAGGTGCTCGTGTCGATCTTCGGCCGCGAGACGCCCGTCGAGCTGGGCTTCAACCAGGTCGAGAAGATCAACTGACCCACCTCGTCGTCGACAAGGGCCCGCCCCGCGCCAGCCGCGAGGGGCGGGCCCTTCCCGATTAGGGTTCCGACCGGCCCCGCGCGTAGACTCTCCAAGGTTGCGCCTGTGCCCCCGCACGCCCGCTCGCGGGCCGAGGGGCCCGGCGCACACGACAGTCGGCCCACCGCGGGTACAGCGCGGAGCCGAACACCAGTCGAAGAATCAGGAAGAAGATGCCTCCCAAGAAGAAGAAGGTCGCAGGGCTCATCAAGCTCCAGATCCAGGCCGGCGCCGCCAACCCGGCCCCGCCGGTCGGCCCGGCTCTGGGTGCCCATGGTGTCAACATCATGGAGTTCTGCAAGGCCTACAACGCCGCCACCGAGAACCAGCGCGGGAACGTCGTGCCGGTCGAGATCACGGTCTACGAGGACCGGTCGTTCGACTTCAAGCTCAAGACGCCGCCCGCCGCCAAGCTCCTGCTCAAGGCCGCCGGCCTGCAGAAGGGCTCCGGCACCCCGCACTCCGCCAAGGTCGGCAAGGTCTCCATGGACCAGGTCAAGGAGATCGCCCAGACCAAGATGGAGGACCTCAACGCCAACGACATCGACGCCGCCGCGAAGATCGTCGCCGGCACCGCCCGCTCCATGGGCATCACCGTCGAGGGCTGATCCTCCCCGGGCGGGATCTCCGCCCACCCCGGCGGGGCGCACCCGCCACCTTTCGAACCACCTGTGGAAGGGCGGCTCAGGCCCGCACCACACCCGACCGCCGCGCCCGGCGCGGCAGGAATGGACATCTCATGAGCAAGAACAGCAAGGCCTTCAAGGCCGCCGCTGAGAAGGTCGACCGCACCAAGCTGTACTCGCCTCTGGAGGCCATGGCCCTGGCCAAGGACACCTCCTCGACGAAGATGGATGCCACCGTCGAGGTCGCCATGCGACTTGGCGTCGACTCCCGCAAGGCGGACCAGATGGTCCGCGGCACCGTGAATCTTCCGCACGGTACCGGTAAGACCGCCCGCGTCATCGTCTTTGCGGCCGGCGAGAAGGCCACCGAGGCCGAGGCCGCCGGCGCCGACGCCGTGGGCTCCGAGGACCTCATCGAGAAGATCCAGGGCGGCTGGCTGGACTTCGACGCCGCGATCGCCACCCCGGATCAGATGGCCAAGGTCGGCCGCGTGGCCCGCGTGCTCGGCCCGCGTGGCCTCATGCCCAACCCCAAGACGGGCACCGTCACCATGGACGTGACCAAGGCCGTGGCCGACATCAAGGGCGGCAAGGTCACCTTCCGCACCGACAAGGCCAACAACCTGCACTTCATCGTGGGCAAGGCGTCCTTCACCGCCGAGCAGCTCACGGAGAACTACGGCGCCGCGATGGACGAGGTCATGCGCCTCAAGCCGTCCTCCGCCAAGGGCAAGTACCTCAAGAAGATCACCGTCTCCACCACGACCGGCCCCGGCATCCCGGTCGACACCTCGGCGATCTCCAAGCTCCTCGAGGGCGGCGCCGCCGCGGAGTGAGCTGACCACGCGGCGGGCTGACGCTCGCCCCGCGCTCGGATCGGGCCCCGTGTCCCTCGTGCAGAGGGCGCGGGGCCCGTCTGCATGTCGGGCCTTGCTGCCCGTCCGTTCTCGCGCGCGCTTCGTGCGGCCGCGCGTGTAGCTACGCGCGCGTGAGCACCCTGCGCGCGCGGATAGGGCCCGGCTGGTGCTCCAGCAGGCGCAGGCCCTCTCGCAGGATGCGCCGCAGACGCCCGGGGGCGAGGAGGTCCGACCAGATCCACCGCACGACCTGGATCCCCAGGGCACGGATCTCGTCCTCGCGCACTTTCTCGCGCCACGCGACCTCACCCGGGTCCTCGCCCTCGGCTGCGCGACCGGTGTACTTCGTCTTTCCGTCGAACTCGCCGACCAGTCGACCGTCCCAGTCGAAGTCGGTGCGGGCGACGAACACCCCGTCCGGCCGGAAGAACGTCGTCTGGAGCTCGGGCGGTTCGAACTCCGGGAAACGCGCGATCACGCAGCGGGAGAGCGACTCCCCGGGGCTCGCGGACCGGCCGTCGGCAAAGTCGGCGACCCTACGCAGAGTGAGCGCGCCGTGTCGGCCGCGATGTCGTTCCGCCTCGTCGCGGAGTTCATCGAGGGTGAGCATACCCACGCGCAACGCATGATCCGCCGCGCAGACCCCGGTGTCGAACCCGTCGGTCCGGGCGAGGTCGGCGATCGTCCGGGCGACACCGGTCACCGGCATCCCGTCGATCGTCGTGGCTCCCGGGTCGGCGATCGGCGCGGGATGGATGACCACGTCCGGTGTGCGTCGACCTCCTGACCTGCGCGGGACGGTCAAGTGCGCGGGGCGGACACCGACCTTCGCGTCGTGGAGAAGCGGAAGCCGATGAAGGGCGGCGGCGGTCCGGTGACTCACGATCGCGCCGTCGGGCCCTTCCGCCAGCGCCACCGTGGCCGCACGGACGTGCGCAGCCCGTCGGCCCGACTCGCTGCCGGGGACGTGATACCAGCCGCGGTGGGTGCGGACCAGGCGTCCCTCTGCCACGGCCGTCGCCAGCTGCCGGGCCGAGATCCCGACGCGGTGGGCGTCCGCGGCGGAGAAGGATGCCCCTGGTGTGAAGGGGAACTCTGTGGTCATGACGACGAGGTTGTCAGGTCCGGTGGGGCGTGCAGGCCCCGAAGCGGTGCCGACGGACGCTCCCTGTGGAGACGCCCGAGGGTTGTGGACAACGGGGTGGGAGTCCGTTCCGGGCACCGGCACCGCAGGCCCCGGCGCGCGCACCACGCGGACGCGCGCGCTCCTACGCGCGCGGATGCACGAACAGCGCGCGGGTGCAGGGCAAGGCAGGGGTGGGCGGATGAACGGCGCGCGGGAGCAGGGAAGCGGGGGCGCGGGGGTCGGCCGGATCCGCACGCTCGGCGTGGAGGCGTTACGCTCCGGAGGATGACCAGTTCGGAGCCCGCGACCCTGTTGATGTGGGCCCTCGAGCGGCTGGGGATCGAGGGCGTGCGGCTCTACCACCGCCTAGACCTCACCGTCTCGCGCGAGGCGCTCACCGAGCCCGGGGCCGTGATGTACGTGGCCAACCACGGCTTCGGCGGGATCGTCGACCTCAACGTGCTGGCCGCCCTGGCGGCGCTCGACGACATGGGGCGGCTGCCGTGGACCACCGTCCTCACCCATCGAATCGCCTGGACCCTGGGCGTCGGCCGGCTGCTCGAGGTGATCGGCGCGAGGCCCGCCACCCGCGAGAGCGCGGACGAGGCCCGCGACGCCGGGCGCGACGTCCTCGTCATGCCGGGCGGCGACGCCGAGTGCTTCAGGCCCTGGTCCGAGCGCAACCGCGTCGTCTTCGACGACCGCTCCGGATTCGCCGACTGGGCGATCGAGCGCGACGTGCCGGTCGTGCCGATCGTCTCGTCCGGGGCGGGGGAGTCCCTGCTCGTCCTGCCCGGCGGCCGCCGCCTCGCGCGGATCACCGGCGCCGCCCGGTTCCTGCGCGTCCAGGTGCTGCCCGTCACCGTCTCGATCCCCTGGGGACTCAACGTGGGGCTCGTCGGCTTCCTGCCCTACCTGCCGTTGCCCACCAAGATGCGCACGACCGTGCTCGACCCGATGCGCCCGCGGGAGGGCGAGGACGCGGTCGCCTTCGCGTGGCGGATCCGGACCGCCATGCAGGAGGCGCTCGACCGCGACACGCGGCACCGCCTGCCCGTCTTGGGCTGGCGACTCCCCGCGATCAGATCCCGACCCGCACCGTCAGCCCTCGACGCTTGATCCGCGCCGAGAACTCGGTGACGTCGCCGGCGTCCTCGCCGTCGATCTGGAACGGCGCGGGCTTCTCGAGCACCGTGGCCTGCATCGTGTTGCCCTGGAGGAAGTCCAGCGGACGGGTCTCGTGCCGCTCGCGCCCGAGCGCGTCCACACGCTTGCGGATGGCCGGCAGGCGGTGGAGGAACGTGTGCTCGGCGAGCACGTACACCGCCCGCGTCCACCCGAGGACGCCCTTCGCGCGCAGGGCGAGGACGTCGAGCAGCCCGTCGTCGATCACCGCGTCGGGCAGCAGCACCATGCCGGCCTGCAGCATCCCGCAGTTGGCGACGAGCAGGGTGCGCGCCTTGGTGTAGGTGGTCTCGCCCTCGTCGAGGGAGTACTCCACCTTGATCCGGTGACCGCGCAGGAGTGTGTTGGCGAACGAGCCGACGTAGGCGAACCAGCCGACCCGGGCCTTGAGGTCGTCGTCGGTGCCCGCGATCATGTCGGCGTCCATGCCGGCGCCGAGCATCACGAGGAAGACGTCCTCGTGGGTCGCGCCCTCGCCGTCGGTGTAGCGGACCTCACCGAGGTCGATCGGCCGGCTCCGGCCGCCCATCGCCACCCGCAGGGCGCCGTCGACGTCGTCCAACGGGATGTCGAGGTTCCGGGCCAGCAGGTTGCCGGTGCCGAGCGGCACCACGCCCATCGGGATGGTGGTGCCGAGCAGCCCCTGGGCGACCGAGCGGACGGTGCCGTCGCCGCCGCACGCGATCACCAGGCCGGCGCCTTCCTCCGCGGCGGCCCGGGCCTGGCCGACGCCGGGGTCCTCCTCGGTGGTCTCGACGAAGACGGGGTCGGTCCAGCCGTGCTGCTCGGCGCGGACGACCGCGCGCCGCTTGAGTTCGTCGACCCCCGACTTGATCGGGTTGTAGACCAGGACGACACGAGAGGAGGCTGTGGACACGACGACCACAGTGTCAGAAAGCGCCGCGGCCCGCCATTCGGTGGACGACCGGCGCGATTTGGTCTCGCCCGCGCCGGGCCGATACCCTGATCGGGAAGTTTGACGCACGTGGGGCCCGCCTCGAGTGGACCCCGTCCGTGCACCTGATCAAGTTTCACCGAAGACCGCAGGTCGCCGCCCCCGCCGGGGGCGGTCGAAGGGTCCGGGAGCGCCCGGACGGCCCGCGCAGGAGAACACCGGTCAGCGTCGGAAGTGTCGCGGGTCCCAGGGACCCGAGTCCGCCTCCTCCACGCCCCGTGCCTGCGCGCGGGGCGTTCGTGTTCTCTCCGGGCGAGACGAACCAGAAAGGAGGCGAAACATGGCAAAGCCCGCCAAGGTCCAGGCCGTTGCGGAGATCAAGGAGCAGTTCGAGAACTCCACCACCGCCGTGGTCACCGAGTACCGCGGCCTCTCCGTGCCCGAGGTCACCGAACTGCGTAAGGCGCTGGGCGACGCGGCCACCTATACCGTGGCCAAGAACACCCTGGTCAAGCGCGCGGCGCAGGAAGCCGGGGTCGAGGGTCTCGACGACCTCCTCACCGGCCCCACCGCCATCGCGTTCGTCACCGGCGAGGTCGTGGACGCCGCCAAGGCGCTCAAGACCTTCGCCAAGGACAACAAGGCGCTCGTCATCAAGGGCGGTGTCATGGACGGCCAGCCGCTGTCCACCACCGACCTCGAGAAGATCGCCGATCTCGAGTCCCGCGAGGTCCTGCTCGCGAAGCTGGCCGGTGCCCTCAAGGGCAACCAGACCAAGGCCGCCGGCCTGTTCAACGCGCCCGCCTCGCAGCTGGCGCGCCTGTTCGGTGCCCTCCAGGACAAGAAGAACTGACACACCCCCACACGCTTCCGGGCCGCTGAGGCGGCGCCGGGACCAACAGAAAGGACGCCACCATGGCGAAGCTCAGCAACGACGAGCTCCTCGATGCCTTCAAGGAGATGACCCTTCTCGAGCTCTCCGAGTTCGTGAAGCTGTTCGAGGAGACCTTCGAGGTCACCGCCGCCGCTCCGGTCGCCGTCGCGGCCGCCGGTGCCCCGGCTGCCGGCGGCGACGCCGGCGGTGCCGCCGAGCAGGACGAGTTCGACGTCGTGCTCGAGTCGGCCGGCGACAAGAAGATCGGCGTGATCAAGGTCGTCCGCGAGATCGTCTCGGGCCTGGGCCTCAAGGAGGCCAAGGACCTCGTCGAGTCCGCCCCCAAGCCGATCATCGAGAAGGCCGACAAGGAGGCCGCCGAGGCCGCCAAGGCCAAGCTCGAGGAGGCCGGCGCCACCGTCTCGCTCAAGTGAGCTGACGAGCACCACTGCCCACAGGGGCGGTCCCGCGGATCCCGCGGGGCCGCCCCTGTGGCGTGTGACGGGTGTTACGGTGCTACCCCGAGCCGCACGAGGATGAGGATCCGTTGTCGGGGAAGTCCGTCGTGGCCGTAACGAATTGCGGTGACACGCCGGTACATTAGGGTGACCGTGGCCACACGCCGTGGTCGAAGTGAGGAGTGGTGTCGTGGGTGTCGAGGTATCCGTCGAGGGTCTGACCAAGTCGTTCGGGTCCCAGAAGATCTGGGAGGACGTGACCTTCACGCTCCCGGAGGGCGAGGTCAGCGCGCTCCTGGGCCCGTCCGGTACCGGTAAGTCGGTCTTCCTCAAGTCCCTCATCGGCCTGCTGCGGCCCGAGCAGGGCAAGATCATCATCGACGGCACGGACATCCTCCAGTGCACCGCCAAGGAGCTCTACGAGATCCGCAAGCTGTTCGGCGTCCTCTTCCAGGACGGCGCGCTGTTCGGCTCCATGGACCTGTTCGACAACGTGGCGTTTCCGCTGCGCGAGCACACCAAGAAGTCCGAGTCCGAGATCCGCGACATCGTCATGGAGAAGCTCGAGCTCACCGGCCTCACCGGCGCCGAGGGCAAGCTGCCCGGCGAGATCTCCGGCGGTATGCGTAAGCGCGCCGGCCTCGCCCGCGCCCTCGTGCTCGACCCCGAGATCATCCTCGTGGACGAGCCGGACTCCGGCCTCGACCCCGTGCGCACCACCTACCTCGCGCAGCTCCTCATCGACATCAACGCGCAGATCGACGCCACGATCCTCATCGTGACGCACAACATCAACCTCGCCCGCACCGTGCCGGACAACCTCGGCATGCTCTACCGCAAGAAGCTCGTCATGTTCGGCCCCCGCGAGGTCCTCCTCACGAGCGAGGAGCCGGCCGTCCGCCAGTTCCTCCGCGGCTCCAAGCTCGGGCCGATCGGCATGTCCGAGGAGAAGGACGACGCGCAGATGCGCGAGGAGATGAAGCAGGCCGAGCAGGGCCACAACGACGGCTCGCCCGGCGACGACGAGCTCAAGGGCGTCCCGCCGCAGATGCAGCCGACCCCCGGCAGCCCCGAGCGCAAGGGCGAGATCCGCCGCGAGAAGCGCGTGGCCGAGATGATGGACGACCTCCCCGTGGAGGCCCAGAAGGCGATCCGTGAGGAGTGGGCGTCGCGCGGCCACGGCAACGGGCGCTCCACCGCCCCGGCGGCGGCCACCGCGACCGCCGGCGCCACGACGTCCGGCGACACCGCCTCCACGGCCGGCGTCGACGACCACTACGGGTCCGACGAGAACTGACGGACCGGACGGGTCGGGGGACAGACGATGGCAGAGGGCGAGGCCCCACAGGCGCAGTCGACACCGGGAGTGTCGGCTGCGTCCGTCGGCGGTGCCGTCAGCGGCGCCTTCGGCGAGGCCGGCAAGATCTTCCGGCTCTTCCTCGACGTGATCCGCGGCCTGTTCAAGCGCCCCTTCCAGTTCCGCGAGTTCATCGAGCAGTCCTGGTTCATCGCCTCGGTGACGATCCTGCCCTCGGCGCTGGTGGCGATCCCCTTCGGCGCCGTCGTGGCCATGCAGACGGGCTCGCTCGTCCAGCAGCTCGGCGCAGAGGCCTACACCGGCGCGACCGGCGTCCTCGCCGTCGTCCAGCAGGGGGCCCCACTCGTCACCTCGCTCCTCATCGCCGGCGCCGCGGGCTCGGCGGTGGCGGCCGACCTCGGCGCCCGCACCATCCGTGAGGAGCTCGACGCCATGCGGGTCCTGGGCATCGACCCGGTCCAGCGGCTCGTCGTGCCCCGGGTGCTCGGCATGATGCTCGTCGCCGTCCTGCTCAACGGGCTGGTGTCGATCGTCGGCATCTCCGGCGGCTACGTCTTCAACATCCTCCTCCAGGGCGGAACCCCGGGCGCCTACCTCATGTCCTTCGGCGCGCTCGCCCAGCTGCCGGACTTCATCATGTCCTCCATCAAGGCGCTGGTCTTCGGCCTCATCGCCGGGGTCGTGGCCGCCCACTGCGGGATGAACCCCAAGGGCGGGCCCAAGGGCGTCGGCGACGCCGTCAACCTCGGCGTGGTCCTCACCTTTCTCCTGCTGTTCTTCGCCAACCTCATCCTCACGGCGATGTACCTGCAGATCGTCCCGCCGAAGGGGTCATGATGGCGATCTTCACCGACGTGGGGCCCCGGCGGGCCAAGCTCCGCGCCGCCGTCCGCAAGCCGGTCGCGGCCTTCGACGACCTGGGCGACCAGCTCGCCTTCCACCTCAGCGCGATCCGCTGGATCCCGCAGACCTTCCTCCACTTCCGGCACGAGGTGGTGCGGCTCATCGCCGAGGTCACCTTCGGCGTCGGCGTCCTCGCCGTCCTCGGCGGCACCATCGGCGTCATCGTCATGATGAGCGGGTTCACCGGCGTCGTCGTGGGGCTTCAGGGCTACGCGGCCCTCGACCAGATCGGCAGCTCGGTCCTCACCGGCTTCCTCTCCGCCTACGTCAACACCCGCGAGGTCGCGCCGGTCGTGGCCTCGCTGGCCCTGTCCGCGACCGTCGGGTGCGGCTTCACCGCCCAGCTCGGCGCCATGCGCATCTCCGAGGAGATCGACGCCCTCGAGGTCATGGCGATTCCCAGCGTGCCCTACCTCGTCACCACCCGGATGCTCGCGGGCTTCATCGCCGTCATCCCGCTCTACGTGGTGGGCCTGCTCTCCTCCTACCTGGCCACACGGTCCGTCAACACGATGTTCCAGGGGCAGTCCACAGGGTCGTTCGACCACTACTTCCACCTGTTCCTGCCACCGGAAGACGTCATCTACTCGTTCATCAAGGTGATGATCTTCGCCTTTGTCCTGGTGATGATCCACTGCTACTACGGCTTCACGGCCACCGGGGGGCCCGCCGGCGTGGGCGTGGCGGTGGGTCGCGCGGTCCGCACGACCATCGTCGTGGTAGCGATCGTCAACTTCTTCGTGGGCCTCGCGCTGTGGGGCACCACCACGACCGTGCGGGTGGCGGGATGAGCGAGCTCTCGAACACCGCCAAGCGGCTCCTCGCCGTGCTGTTCCTCGTCATCGCGCTGGCGTTCGTCTCCACCTCCATCGCCATCTACAACAGGGCGTTCACCTCCTCGGACAGCGTCACGCTGATGGCCGACGAGATGGCCTACGCCCTGCCCAACGACGCCGACGTCAAGGCGCGCGGCGTCCTCGTGGGCCGGGTGGCCGGCGTGGAGCCCGCCGGCGACAAGGTGCAGGTGAACCTCGAGTTCGACCCCGCCTTCGCGGAGCGACTCCCCGCCAACATCTCCGGCCGGCTCCTGCCCAAGACGCTCTTCGGCGAGCGCTACGTGGACCTCGGCTTTCCCGACGACCCGCAGGGCACCCTCGAGCCCGGCACCACGATCCACCAGGACACCCGCGGCAACGCCGTCGAGCTCGGCCGCGTGCTCGACGGGCTCCTGCCCGTCCTCGAGGCCGTGCCGCCGGAGAAGCTCGCCGGCACGCTCGGCGCCCTCAACCAGGCGCTGTCGGGCAAGGGCGACGAGCTCGGCGCGAGCCTCGTGGAGATCGGCCGGGTCTTCGACGGCATCTCCGAGGAGATGCCCGCCCTCGAGTCCGGGCTGCGGGACCTGTCCACCTTCTCGCAGACCTACTCCGAGGCGCTGCCCGACCTCATCCACGCGCTCGACGCCCTGCGCACCACCGGCAACACCGTCGTGGAACGCCGGACCGACATCGCCGACGGCCTGCGCCGGGTGAGCGAGTCCTCCGAGGTCCTCACCGGCTTCCTCGCCACCAACCGCGACGACCTCATCGCGCTGGCCGCGGACTCGCGCCAGTCCCTGGAGTACCTCGCCGAGTACTCGCCGGCGCTGCCCTGCACCGTCGAGCAGTTCATGACCGCCCTGGACCGGTCGGACGACATCCTCGGCGTGGGCACCGCCAACCCCGGCATCCGGGTGACCATCGAGGTGATCAACCCCAAGGGCCGGTACCTGCCCAACCAGGACGAGCCCCGCTTCTTCGACGCCCGCGGCGCGCGCTGCTACGAGCCCGCCCAGCCGCCGTACTACTTCGGCAACGCCCCCGGCGGCGCGATCGCGGACGGCTCGTACCAGCCGCCCACGCGCAACCCGGGCCCGCAGTTCATGCCGACCCTGCCCAACCCGCTGCTCGAGGACGGCCCCGTGCCCGGCCTGCGCACCCGCGGGTCCGTCCCGCCCGCGCCGGGCCGCGCGGTGCCGGAGCGCGCCAACGACCCGTTCCCCTCCACCGTCACCGCCGGTCGCCCGGCCGGCGAGCTCGCCATGGCGTACGCGGGGTCCCCGCTCGAGGCCGACACCGTGCGCACCGTGTACGGCGTGGCCACCGATCGTGACGCCGACGAGATCCCGGCCTGGGTCGGCGGGCTCGGCGCCCCCGCGCTCCGCGGCACGGAGGTGAGCTTCCGATGAACGCCAAGCTCAGGGCCCTCTTCCGCGGCGGCCTCCTCGGCTCCTTCGTCAAACTCGTCGTCTTTGTGATCGTCACGGTGGTCCTCAGCTCGATCCTCGCCACGACGATCCGCGGCGGGACCCGCGAGGACGGCACCGAGTACTCGGCGATCTTCTCCGACGTCACCATGCTCGAGGAGGGCGACGACGTCCGGATCGCCGGCGTCGTGGTGGGCCACGTGACCGACTTCGAGATCCACGGGCGCGACCAGGCCAAGGTGTACTTCACGATGTCCGGCGACCGCACCCTGCCGGCCAACGTCCACGCCTCGCTGCGGTTCCGCAACATGATCGGCCAGCGCTACATGAACCTCTCGCTCGAGCCCGGACCCGTCCAGGCGGCCATGCCGGAGGGCACCACGATCGGCATCGAAAACACCTCGCCGGCGGTCGACCTCACCGCGCTGTTCAACGGCTTCCGCCCCCTGTTCACCACGCTCCAGCCGGACGACGTCAACGCGCTGTCCGAGTCTCTCGTCCGCGTCCTGCAGGGTGAGGGCGGGACCGTCACCAACCTCGTCCGCCAGACCGGCCAGCTCACCAACCACCTCGCCGACCGGGACCGCGTCATCGGCGAGGTGATCGACAACCTCACCCGGGTGCTGCAGACCATCAACGAGCGGGACGTGCAGTTCCAGCAGCTCGTCGTGACCACCCGCATGCTCATGGAGGGCCTGGCCGCCGAGCGCGACGCGGTGGGCGGCTCGCTCGACTCCCTCGCCGACCTCACCTCGTCGGCCGAGAACGTGGTGACGGCCACCCGCCCGCAGGTCACCGAGTCGCTCGACCACCTCAAGGTGGTGTCCGACGCTCTCGTGGACAACCGCGACCAGGCGTCCGAGGTGATCACCAACATGCCGGTCAAGACCGACAACCTCATCCGGATGGGCTCGTTCGGCTCCTGGTTCCAGTTCTATCTGTGCGGCGCCGACGTGGTGAAGGGCGAGGGCACGAACGTACCCAACCTCCTCCCGAACGGCGGCGGCACGATCAACCATGTGGTGTACACGAACGCCGCGCCGCGATGCCACGCAGGAGGGATCCCGTGAGCAAGCGCAAGCCCGGCGAGACCCGGTTCTCCAACGCGACCATCGGCATCGCCGGTGTCGTGGTGATCCTCGCGCTCACCGCCACCTCCTTCCTGCTGGACTCCCTGCCCTTCGTGGGCGCGGGCCCCAAGTACACCGCCTACTTCTCCGAGGCGGCCGGGCTCCAGGGCGGCAACGAGGTCCGCGTGGCCGGCATCAAGGTGGGCGTGGTGACCGACGTCGACCTCGACGGCGACCGCGTCGAGGTGGGATTCCGCGCCAAGGACGCCTGGCTGGGCGACGACACCCGCGCGAGCATCCAGATCAAGACCGTCCTGGGCCAGAAGTACCTGGCGCTCGAGCCCGCGGGCACGGAGGAACTGGACACCTCCGACCCCATCCCGCTCGAGCGGACCGTCGCCCCCTACGACGTGGTGACCGCCTTCTCCTCGGCCGCCGAGACCCTCGAGGCGATCGACGACCGGAAGCTGGCCGAGAGCCTGGACACCCTCACCGACGCCATGCAGGCCTCGCCCGACGAGTTCCGGGGCGCGGTCGACGGCGTCGCGCGCCTGTCCCAGACCCTGTCCAGCCGCGACGCCGAGCTGCGCGAGCTCCTCGAGGCCACGCGGACCAGCTCGCGGATCCTCGCCGAGCGCAACGACGACTTCCGGCGCCTCATCGTGGGCACCGGCCAACTCCTCGGCGAGCTCAACTCCCGGTCCGAGGCGCTCGAGCTGGTCCTGGCCTCCACCCGGGGCCTGTCCGTGGAACTGCGCCGCTTCGTCGCCGACAACGAGGCGGAGTTCGGGCCGACGCTCGAGAGCCTGGACAGTGCGCTGGAGGTCCTCACCGACCACGAGGCCGAGCTGCGCAAGTCGATCCACAACCTGGCGCCGTTCTACCGGCTCTACGCCAACATGCTCGGCTCCGGCAGGTGGTTCGACTCCGTCGTCACCAACCTCGTCCCGCCCGGCGCCCCCGAACCGCCGTTCCATCCCGGCGCCCGTCCGCCCGTCCGACTGAGCGGGGTGAACTGATGTCCCTGGCCCGCAAGAAGCTGCCGTACTGGCTCGTCGCGCTGCTGCTCGTCGTGGTGGTGGCGGTCGTCGCCGTCACCTACCTCGCCGTGACGCGGATGGGGCGCACCACGATCACCGCCACGTTCCCCTCGGCCGTCGGCGTGTCCGAGGGCACCGACGTGCGGATCCTCGGCGTGACCGTGGGGTCGGTGGACGAGGTGACGCCGCAGGGCGACACCGTGGAGGTGAAACTCCACGTGCGCCGCGGGGTCGACGTGCCCGCCGACGCCAAGGCCGTCCAGGTGACCCCGTCGGTCGTCCCGGACCGCAACGTCCAGCTCGTGCCCGCCTACTCGGGCGGGCCGAAGATGGAGTCCGGCGCGCACATCCCGCTCGAGCGCACCGCGACCCCGGTCGAGGTGGACAAGCTCTACGCCTCGGTCAAGGACCTCACGGAGGCGCTCGGACCCCGCGGCGCCAACGCCGACGGCGCCGTCGACCGCTTCGTCTCCGCCTCCGCCGAGCAGCTCGGCGACAACGGGGCGGCGCTCGGCCGCTCGATCGACGAGCTCTCGCGTGCGGCCACGACCCTCGCCGACTCGAGCCAGGACATCAGCGAGACCGTGGTCAACCTGCAGTCCTTCGTCACCATGCTCGCGCGCAACGACGCCCAGGTGCGCGAGTTCAACACGCAGATGGCGACGTTCAACAACACGGTGGCCGGCCAGCGGGAGGACCTGCAGGCGGGACTGCGCGAGCTGAGCTTCGCACTCGCCGAGGTGGCTTGGCTGGTCCGCGACAACCAGGACGTCATCCGGCGCAACGCCGACCGGCTCACCACGATCAGCCAGATCACGGTGGACCAGCGGGACGACATCGAGGAGATCCTCAAGGTGGCCCCGCTGGCCCTGTCCAACCTCATCAACGCCTACGACCCCGAGTCGGGGACGCTGAGCATGCGCGCCAACATCCCCGAGTTCCAGAACCCGGCCGGTGCCCTGTGCCAGATGATGAAGCTCAGCCGGCTCAACCCGGGCTCGGAGCTGTTCCGCGAGCTCGACGACATGCGTCGGGCCGACATCCGGGCGTGCGAGGAACTGGCCCCCGAGCGCAACCGCGAGATGCGGGCCGAGAACCCGGACCTGCCCCTGGGCATCCTCGCCGGCGAGCTCAAGCAGTCGATCCCCGTGCCCGGCACCGTCGAGGGCAACCGTGGGTGGCCCATGACGCCCACCTCGGAGAGGGGGACGCGATGAGCGGGATGCCCCGGCCCCTCCACCGGGCCGCGCGCGCCGTCGGCGCCACCGCGCTGGTGGCCGCGCTCGCGGCCGGCTGCTCGATGAACCTCGAGGACTACACGCTGCCCGGCGGCGCCGACGTGGGCGAGGACCCGATGAGCGTCGCCGTGCAGTTCGACGACGTCCTGGACCTGGTGGTCCAGTCCTCGGTCAAGGTCAACGGCCTCGACGCAGGCCGCGTCACCGGGGTGTCGCTGGCCGACGACGGCTGGACGGCGCAGGTGGACCTCGTCCTGCGGGACGACCTGGACCTGCCCGCCAACGTCGAGGCGTCGATCCAGCAGACCAACCTCCTCGGCGAGAAGTTCGTCCAGCTCACCCCGCCCGAGGGCGAGGCCCCGACGGGTCGCCTGCAGGACGGGGCCGTCATCACCACCTCCCACACCCGGACGGCCACGGACATCGAGCAGGTCCTCGGCGCCCTCTCGCTGCTGCTCAACGGCGGCGGCGTGGACCAACTGCAACCCATCGTCCACGAGCTGCGCGAACTCACCGACGGCCGGGAGGGCGAGCTCACACAGACGCTGCGGTCGGCGGACGAGCTCATCGCCGGCCTCAACCGGCAGCGCGACAGCATCTCCGCCGCCCTCGAGGGCGTGAACCTCATGACGGCGCGCGCCAACGACCAGCGGCAGCAGATCCAGGCGGCGCTCGACCAGCTGCCCGCCGGGATCGCGGTCCTCGAGGAGCAGCGCCCGCAACTTGTGGAGATGCTCCGCCGGGTCGACGCGCTGGGCCAGGTGGGATCGGACATCCTCCTCACCAGCCGGGAGGACCTCATCGCCGACCTGCGTGCCCTGCGCCCGGTGCTGCAGCGGCTCGCGGAGAAGGCGCCCGACCTCATCGAGCTCGTGGGCTTCGTCCCCACCTTCCCGTTCCCGGACGCCTCCATCCAGTCGACGGTGGGCAACGCGGCCAACGTGTTCCTCTCCGTGGACGTCACCATCTCCGAGACGCTCCGCAACCTCGGCGCCAACCAGGGCGACCCGATCGCGGTCTACCCGGTGGACACCGACGGGCCGTACGTCGTGGACCCGGACAACCCCTGGGTGGACGGCAACGGCCCGGACCGGCGCACGACCATCGTCCTGCCGCTGCTGCCCGTCCCGCCGATCATGGACCGCGCCGTCACCCCGAAGTCGGCGCCGGGCACCGCGGACTTCTCCGAGGAGTACCTGCCAGAGCCGGGGGAGCCGGGATACCGATGAGTCGACTACTGCGCATCCAGCTCATCGCCTTCTGCGTGATCGCCGCGCTGGGGATCGTGTACGTGGGCGGGAAGTACGTCCGCCTGCCGTCGCTGTTCGGCATCGGGCAGTACCAGGTGCACCTCGACCTGCCCGACACCGGCGGCGTGTTCACCAACGCCGCCGTCAACTACCGCGGCACGCCCGTCGGCCGGGTCGGCGAGCTCGACCTCACCGACGGCGGTGTCCGCGTGACGCTCGACCTCGACTCGAGCGCCCCCGAGATCCCTGCGGACACCGTGGCCGTGGTGGCCAACCGTTCGGCGATCGGCGAGCAGTACGTGGACCTGCGGCCGCGGAGCCTGAGCGAGCCCCACCTGCAGGACGGCGACGTGATCAGCGGCGGCCGCGAGGCCCTGCCCGTGCGGGTCGAGGACCTGCTCAAGTCCGTCGACGAGCTCGCCCGGTCGGTGCCGCTGGACGACCTCGAGGTGACGGTCGACGAGCTGGGCAAGGCGATCGAGGGGCGCGGCCCGCAGCTGCGCCGGCTCTCCGACGCGCTCACCCGGATCTCCGACGAGGGGATCAGGACGATGCCGCAGCTGCAGGCCCTCATCCGGGACGGCGCCACGGTGCTCGACACCCAGGCAGACCAGTCGCAGGAGATCATCGACTTCTCGTCCGACCTACGGGTCGTCACCGAGGCCCTCCGGGACTCCGACTCGGACCTCGAGCGGCTCATCGAGACCGGCCCGGAGTTCGCCGACGAGACGCGGTACCTGGTGGAGAACTCCGGCGAGCCGCTCACGCGGACGATCGGCAACCTGTCCGCCACCATGAAGACGGTCGACCCGATCGCCCCGTCGTTCAAGTTCCTCTTCCAGCTTCTCCCCGCGCTGTCGGCGGGCGGGCTCTCGGTGGCGCCGGGCGACGGCACCATCCACTTCGGCCTCGTGCTGGAGAAGGACAACCCGGTGGTCTGCACGCAGGGCTACGAGGGCACCAAGGAGATCATCGACCAGATCAAGGCACAGGATCCCGCCTTCGACCCGCTGGAGCAGAACTTCCCGCCGAACTACGACGCGCGCTGCACCGTGCCGTTCGGCAGCCCCACGACCGTGCGCGGCGCCGACCGCGTCGAGTACGCGCACCCGGACGTGCCGCAGCCGTGGGACACCAAGCCCAAGGTGGACCCGGACCGGCTCAATCTGGCCACGGCGGCCGAGCAGCTCGCGGTCCTGCAGGGGCTGATCCCACGGTGACGCGGCGACCGGGCCCCGATCCCGCTCGCCGCCCGTCCGGTAGCGTCGCCGCCATGAGTTCGCAGGAACCCGCCGCCGGGGGAGCGGGCGCACGCGCCGGCGTGCCGCGGTGGCTGTACGTCGTGGCCCCACTCGTCCTCGTCGTGGGCCTGGCCCTCGCGGTGGTCGGCTGGATGCTCTACTCGGACGCCCGGGCGGAGTCGGACGTCGCCGCCCAGCGGGACGAGGTCACGGACGTGGCCTCGCAGGTGATCATCAACGCCTTCAGCTTCGACCACCGCAACGTGGACCAGTCCCTGGAGAACCTGTCCGGCGTGTCCACCGGCGACTTCCTCGCCGAGCAGGAGCAGTGGTCGGCCGAGGTGCGGGACCGCGTCGTGGAGCAGAAGGCCGTGACCACCGCCACCGTCTCCAACACGGCGGTGTCCACGCTCGACCTCGACGCCGGCGAGGCGTCCGTCCTCGTCGTCTTCACCGCCCACTCCGAGCGCGAGGGCCAGGACACCATCACCGGGCGCCAGGCCATGCGCGTGGACCTGCTCCGCGAGGAGGACGCCTGGAAGGCCTCCGCGGTCGAGCAGGTGGGCGTGACGGTGCCCGTCGGCGAGTCGAGCCGATCCGTGCAGGAGCTGCAGGACCCGGCGGCCGGGGCCGAGCCGGACGAGGACACCGACCCGGCCGGGGACGCCGGGGGAGCGGACGAGCCCACCGAGCCCGCGCCGTCGCGCGGCGGACGCTGAGGAAGGCGGGAACAGCCGATGCCACCCATCAAGAGGAACCAGAAGCCGTCCCAGACGCCCTCGACGCGCCGCCTCGCCGGCCACACGGGCCCCGTCCGCCC
>DUTZ01000470.1 GCA_012841845.1 Actinomycetales bacterium
CGCCACCGCCGACCTCGCCGAGCCGCTGCTCGCCGCGGGCGCCGCCCGGGTCGAGCTGGTGGAGTTCGACGCCGACGACCTCGACTCCCAGAAGCGCGTCGTGGAGCAGATCGAGGCGCAGGTCGGGGAGATCGCGATCGCGGTGCTGGCGTTCGGCATCCTCGGCGACCAGGCCGTCGCCGAGCGGGACGCCGCCGCGGCCGCCCGCATCCTGCACACCGACTTCGTGGCCCAGGCCGCGCTGCTCACCGTGCTCGCCGAACGGATGAAGCCGCGACGACGAGGCGTGCTGGTCGCCTTCTCCTCGGTCGCCGGCCAGCGCGTGCGTCGCGCCAACTACGTGTACGGCTCGGCCAAGGCCGGCCTCGACGGGTTCGCCTCCGGCATGGCCGACGCGCTCCACGGCACCGGGGTCACCCTCGTCATCCCGCGGCCGGGCTTCGTCATCGGCCGCATGACCGAGGGGATGGACCCGGCACCGTTCTCCTCGACTCCCGACCAGGTGGCCGACGCCGTGGTGGAGCGTGTGCTGGCCCGCAGGGCCGGCGTCGTGTGGATCCCGTGGCAGCTCCGCGTGATGTTCGCGGTAGCCCGCCTCGTGCCGCAGCCGGTGTGGCGGCGGATGCCGCGGTGAGCGCGCCGGTCCCCGTCGTCGGCGTCGGCGCCGACGGCCTCGACGGGCTCGCCCCGCGGTCCCGCCGGGTTCTCGAGGCGGCCACCGCGATCCACGGCTCGCCCCGCCAGCTCGAGCTGGTCGCGGGCCTCGGTGTGCCTCTGCACCCGTGGCCGTCGCCGCTCGTCCCCGCGCTGCCCGCACTGTTCGGGGAGATCGCCCGCTCCGACGCCGCGATCGTCGCCAGCGGCGACCCGATGTTCCACGGGATCGGCTCCACGCTCGCCCGGGTCGTCGGCCCACGGCTGCTCGACGTGTACCCCGCGCCGTCCTCGGCGTCGCTGGCCGCCGCCCGCCTGGGCTGGCCGCTCGCCGGCCTCGACGTGCACTCGTGTGTCACCGCGGACCCGCACGTCGTCCTGGCCACCGCGCGGCCCGGAGGGCGGGCCCTCGTGCTGTGCCGCGACGCCTCGACGCCCGCCGCGCTGGCCCGGGTGCTCGTCGACGCCGGCCTGGGGGAGAGCGCGCTCACCGTCCTCGCCGACCTCGGCGCGCGGGCGGAGTCGCGACACGCCCTCACCGCCACCGAACTCACCGGCGCCATCGAGATCACCGGGGCCTCGGCGCGGTGGTCCGACCTGTGCGTGGCCGCCGTCGAGTACCGGGCCGCCCCCGGCGCGGCCGTTGTTCCCGGCGGTCCCGCCCCGGGACTGCCCGACGTGGCCTTCGTGAATGATGGCCAACTGACCAAGCGCGTCGCCCGGGCCGTCACCGTGGCCGCGCTCGACCCGCACCCCGGCGCACTGCTGTGGGACATCGGCGGCGGGTCCGGGTCGATCGGCATCGAGTGGTCGCGGATGGCCCCCGGTGCCCGTGCGGTGGCCGTCGAGCGCGACCCCGGCC
>DUTZ01000471.1 GCA_012841845.1 Actinomycetales bacterium
CGAGCGGCACCGCGGTCACACCTACGGCCGCCCGCTCGCCGCGATGCGCGAGTACCTCGACGCGCTCGACGCCACCCGCGCGACCACCGCCGGGGAGGACACGATGCCGCCGGTCGTGCTCGCCGCGCTCGGCCCGAGGATGCTGGAGCTCTCGCGCGACCGCACCGCCGGCGCGCATCCGTACCTCACGCTGCCGGAGCACACCGCCCGGGCGCGGGAGATCCTCGGCGGCACCGGGGGGAACGGCCCCGGCGAGGAGGGGCCCGCCCTGGTCGTGGAGCACGCCGCGGTCCTGGCCCCGGGGGTGGAGGACGACGACGAGGTGTGGCGCTCCCGCGCCCATGACCACCTGAACATCTACACCGGCCTGCCCAACTACCGGAACTCCTGGACCCGGCAGGGCTTCGACGAGTCCGACTACGTCCGGGGCGGCAGCGACCGACTCAAGGAGGCCCTGGTCACGCGCGGCCTGGAGGCGACCCGCGCCCGCGTGCAGGAGCACCTCGACGCCGGCGCCTCGACGGTCCTGGTGCAGGTGCTCGGCGAGAACGTGCTGGTCCCGCCGGTGGACGACTGGCGCCGGGCGGCTGAGGCGCTGCTGTAGGGGCGCCCGGTCCCGGGGCGGGCGCCCCGCCCCCTTTCGCGCACGTCCGCCCCGGCGCGCGCCGTGGCAGACGTGCACGAAAAGGGGCGGCGGCGGCGGGGAGCCGCGGCAGCCGCCCCGGCTCGTGCCGTCCGTGGCGGGCAGCTGCCGGAGCAGATGCCGGGGAAGAGTCCAGGGCAGGTGCCGGGGGAGGTCAGGTGGCCACGCCGATCGCGGCCGCAGCGGTGAGGCTCGCCGTGACGCAGGCGAACGAGAACACGCTGAGCAGCTGGTACCAGAGCGTCCTGGGCGCGTGCGGCAGGAAGGCCAGCGGCAGGAACAGCAGCGGGTTGAGCAGGGTGCCGATGACGAGCAGAACCTGGACCCACACCGGCAGGTCGGGCAGGACCGCGCCGACGGCGATGACGAGCACGCCCATGATCACGTAGTCCAGGTGCAGCTGCAGGAGCCGCCGCGGTTCCCGCACCCGGAGGCGCTCGAACACCGCGGGGAAGGCGAGTTGGGCGGCGACGATCCAGCCGGTCCACGCGCCGAGCGCGAGCAGGACCAGGCCGTACTTCACGAGGAAGGCCATGCCGGGCAGGCTAGCCGGAGACCGGAGCGGTGGGAACGTGTTCCACGCCGGTCTGTAGTGTCCCGAAATGACGGTGAACCACGGGTGGAAGAGGCGCGGTATGGGCGGCAGGACGCGGAGCGGTGACGCCGTGCGGTCGCAGGAGAACGTGCTCATCGCCGTTCTGTCCTTCGCCGGGATCGTCATGTCGCTCACGCAGACCCTCGTGATCCCGCTGCTCGGCCGGCTGCCGGAGATCCTCGGCACGTCGCCGACCAACGCCACCTGGGTCGTCACGGTCACGCTCCTCTCGGGCGCCGTGGCCGGGCCGGTGATGGGCCGCCTCGGCGACCTCTACCCCAAGAAGTACGTGCTCATCGGGTGCACGGCGGTGATGGTGCTGGGGTCGGTGCTGTGCGCTCTGGCCACCTCCCTGTGGCCGATGCTCATCGGCCGGGCGCTGCAGGGGATGGGCATCGGCGTGATCCCCATCGGCATCGCGACCATGCGCGAGTCGCTCCCGGCCCCGCGGCTGCCGTCCGCGATCAGCTTCATGAGCTCCTCGCTCGGCGTGGGCGGCGCTCTCGGACTGCCGGCCGCGGCGGCGCTCGCGCAGTACGGCTCGTGGCAGTGGATGTTCTGGGGCTCGGGTGCCCTGGGCGCGGCGATCATGGTGCTCATGGCCCTCCGGCTCGAGTCGGCCCCGGCGGCCAAACCCGACGGCACCCTCGACGTCGTGGGGGCCCTCGGGCTCGCGGTGGCGCTCATCTCGCTCCTGCTGGCCGTGTCCAAGGGCGCGGACTGGGGCTGGACGAGCGGGATCACCGCCGGCCTGGTCGTTCTGGCCGTGGTGGCGTTCGCCGCGTGGGGGTGGTGGGTCCTGCGCCATCCGTCGCCGCTGGTCGACCTGCGGATCGCCGCGCACCCGCCCGTGCTCATGACCAACATCGCCTCGGTGCTCGTGGGCATGGGCCTGTACGCCCAGCTGCTCGTGCTGCCCCAGGTGCTGCAGCTACCGACGGCCACCGGGCACGGGCTCGGGCAGTCGATGCTGGCCATGGGCCTGTGGAGCGCGCCCGGCGGGCTGGCCATGATGGCGGTCTCGCCGCTCAGCGCGCGCCTCATCACCGCCCGCGGGCCCCGGCCCACCCTGGTCTCCGGCGCGCTCGTGATCGCGGCCGGCTACCTCGCGGCCGTCGTCCTCATGGGATCCACGTGGGGCGTGATGACCGCGGGCATCATCATCAGCGGCGGTGTGGGCCTGGCGTACGGCGCGATGCCCGCGCTCATCATGGCGTCCGTCCCGCACTCCGAGATGGGCTCGGCCAACAGCTTCAACACCCTCATGCGGTCGATCGGCACCACGACCTCGGCAGCGGTGATCGGTGTCGTGCTCTCGCAGATGACCCTGGACTTCGAGGGGATCGTCGCGCCCACCGAGACCGGCTTCCGGGTGGGTCTGCTCATCGGCGGCGGCGTCGCGCTGGTGGCGGCCGCCGTGGCGGCGACGATCCCGGTCAACCGCGCACGCAGTCGATGATCTCCCCGGCCGGCATCCCTCCCCGGCCGGCATCCCTCCCCGGCCGGCACCCCTCTCCGGTTTGCACAACCTCAGCCAGGCGTCGTGCGAGTGGCCTCCGACCAGGCGTTGTGCAAAACGAGGAGGCGAGGTGGCGAGGCGGGGAAGTGGCGAGGCGGGCTCAGCCGCGCACGCGGTCGATGATCTCGTCGGCCAGTTCTCCGGGCCGTTCCTCCGGGATCCAGTGGCTCACCCCGGGGAGTTCGACGAAGCGGTAGTCCGCCTCGACGTGGCGGCCGGTCAGCGCGGCGCCGCCGCGGCCCAGCGCCGGGTCCCGGTCGGACCAGACGAAGGTCGTGGGCACGCGGACCCGAGCGGTCGCGGCCGCCGGAGAACCGAAGGGGAGCGCGCGGTACCAGCCCAGGCCTCCGGGGATCGCGCCGTCGGCGACCATCTCCCGGCGGAAACGCTCGATCATCTCCGGCGTCATGCCCATCCGCGTCAGCGCCCGCTCGGCGCGCGGTCCGCCCGAGGTGAGCAGCCGCTCCGGGACCCGCGGCAGCTGGAAGAAGCCCATGTACCAGGACCGCAGCAGCTGATCGGAGGTGACCATCGCGCGCAGGAAGGCCGCCGGGTGCGGGACCGACACGGCCGTGAGGGTCCGGACGCGGTCGGGGTGCGCCCCGGCGATCCCCCACGCCACCGCGGCACCCCAGTCGTGGCCCACGACGTGCGCGGAGTCCAGCCCGGCGGCATCGAGCAGGCCCACCACGTCGCCGACGAGCTCCGGCAGGCGGTAGGCGCGCCGGCCCCGCGGGCGGGCGGTGGCGCAGTAGCCGCGCTGGTCCAAGGCCAGGGTCCGCAGGCCCGCCTCGTGGAGGCGCGGTGCGACCGCGTCCCAGCTGCTCACGCGTTGGGGGAAGCCGTGCAGCAGCACGACCGGCTCGCCCTGGGGCGGGCCGGCGTCGACGGCCCGCAGCCGCAGCGACCCCCGGGCGACCGTGATCTCGCGGGGGGCCGCACCGGGGCGGGTGGGCTCAGCCACGGACATATCCTCGCCGGACCGTGCGCTCGAGGATCCCGAGCGTCGCCCTGAGCGCCGCGGCGTCGAGCACCGGCAGGATCCCGGAGTCGCGCCAGTCGGGGTGCGCGTCGGACCAGTCGTAGTAGCTCACGACCTCGGTCGCGCCCGCAGGGGCGCCGCCCTCCACCGGCCTCAGGCGGTACCCGTAGACGTGCCCGATCGGCGGCTTGACGGCACCGTCGATGGTCCAGGCGATCTCGGCGGCGCCGTCGGCGGGCGGGTCGAAACGGGTGATGATCACCGTGACGTCGTAGCGGCCGAGGTCGTGGTCGCCGAGCGCCTCGCGGTCCATGTGGACGACGAAGGTGTCGCCCTCCGCCGCGACGGGGGAACCGTCGGCGGACTGCAGCATGCCGGAGGAGTCGACGGCGACGTGGCCGTCCGGGTCGCAGAGGACGGCGAAGATGTCGGCCGCCGACGCCGCGATGACGCGGCTCGCCTCGAGGCGATACGGGCCGGGCCGGGGCGTCTCTGCGTGCGCGCTGGTGTCGGTCACGCCGACGACGCTACCGCCGGCCGCCGTCGCCCGCCCGGCGCTCGGGAGAAGCCGCGGGGCTCTTGTCAACGGCGCTCACCTCTGGCATGCTCGGCCGGTCCCGTGCGGTCGCCGCCGGGACGTCACGGACACCGAGGCCACGAGGAGAGGAGGGCGCCGTGAACGAGTACGTCGAGTACCCCGCGTCGGCCGAGGCCGCGTGCCGGTCCACGTACAAGCCGGCGTCCCGGCTGCCCGGGCCCGGGCACGAGGAGCGCCTCGCGCTCTCCTCGCCCGCGGTGTCCTCCGGCGCCTGACGCGCCTCGTCGTCGGACCCTCTACCCCGAACGACACCCACCCCGGCACCTCCGGGAGCGCCCGCCTTTTCCGCGGGCCCCGTCGCGCGTGCGTCCGCGACGGCGGGTGCCGACCCATCCCACCCACCGCGCCCCGGCCGACCCGGCCGCGGCGCCCGCACCACCGCCCGTCCGAGGGACGGGCGGGGAGAGGACCACCCATGTCCGCCACCGGCCGGGACACCCCGGCGACCACCCGCGACCGCGTCGTCTCGTTCGCCTCGCAGATCGAGGAGAACACCCTCGAGCAGGCCCGGGCCACCGCCCGGCTGCCGTTCGTGTACCCGCACGTCGCGCTCATGCCCGACGCCCACTACGGGCTCGGCTCGAGCGTCGGCACCGTGTTCGGCACCCTTGGCGCGGTGATCCCCGCCGCCGTGGGCGTGGACATCGGCTGCGGCATGATCGGCGTGCGCACCGGCTACACGGCCGCCGACCTCGACCGCGTCCGTGCCGGCGGCCGCGGGCTCGAGACGCTGAGGGCCGCGATCGAGGAGAGCATCCCGCTCTCGCCGGGCAACTACAACGACTGGCAGCTCCGGGGCAGCGCCGACGCACGCTGCCGGGAGCTCGCCACGCTCGCCGAGGAGACCGGCGTGGACCTGTCGCACTCGCCCAAGTGGCGGCAGCAGCTCGGCTCGCTGGGCGGCGGCAACCACTTCATCGAGCTCTGCCTCGACGAGGACGGCGCGGTGTGGATGTTCCTGCACTCCGGCTCGCGCGGGGTGGGCAACAAGATCGCGCAGAAGCACATCAGGACGGCCAAGAAGCTGTGCCGCCGCTGGTGGATCGACCTGCCCGACCCGGACCTGGCCTACCTCGTGGAGGGCACGGCCGAGTTCGACGCCTACCTCGCCGACCTGGCGTGGGCGCAGCGCTTCGCCTACCTCAACCGCGAGGAGATGATGGACCGCTTCGCCGACCGCCTGCAGGAGTGGGTGGGCGAGCCGCTGACCGAGCTCGAGCGGATCAACTGTCACCACAACTACACCGTGCGCGAGCGGCACTACGGCAAGACCGTGTGGCTCACGCGCAAGGGCGCGGTCCGGGCCGACGAGGGCGTCAAGGCGCTCGTCCCCGGGTCGATGGGCACGGCCTCGTACGTCGTCGAGGGCAGGGGCTACGGCCCGTCGCTGCGCTCGGCGCCGCACGGTGCGGGTCGCCGGTTCTCGCGGAACGAGGCGCGCAAGCGCTTCACGGCCGCCGACCTCGACAGCCGTATGGCGGGCATCGAGTACCGCCCGGGGGAGGAGTTCGTCGACGAGATCCCGGACGCCTACAAGGACATCGACGAGGTGATGCGCGACGCCGAACCGCTCGTCACCGTCCTGCACCGCCTCCGCCAGGTGCTCAACGTCAAGGGCACCTGACGGCGACGGCACACGGCCCCCGGCCCGGGCTCATCTCCCGGGC
>DUTZ01000472.1 GCA_012841845.1 Actinomycetales bacterium
CACCACGGGCATCGGCCACACGCGCTGGGCCACCCACGGCCGCCCCAGCGACCGCAGCAGCGCCGCGGTGTGGTGCGCGACCCCCGCGGACGCGCGGCGCATCACCGCGTCCGGGTCGCCGGCGGCCGAGGCCGCGTCGAGCAGCGGCCTCTCGGCCGCGCGGATCTCCTCGACGGGGTGGGCTCGCCTCACGGTGTCACCCGCGCATCGTCCGTGCGGCCCGCAGCCGCTTGTGCTCGGCGAAGAAGACGGAGGAGGGACGGAGCCAGAACAGGACCACACCCGCGATCTGCAGGACCAGCGCGAGCGCCCCGCCCAGCGCGTTGGGTCCCTGGGCGCTGAGGAGCGCGGGGACGCCGAACACGACGTTGAGGGCGACCAACACCGTGACGAGGGTCCGGGCCCAGTTGCGGCCCTGGTACGCCAGGTACGCGAAGAGCCCCAGGAGCAGGGTGAAGACCAGGCCGCCGATGAGCCCGCCGTACACCGCGCCGGCGATCACCGACTCGAACTGCGCGGAATCGATCTCCGGCGGCGCGGTCCGCAGCGCCTCCTGCCGGGCCGCGTCGACAAGTGAGTCGATGGTCGCGAACGCGACCACGGTCGAGATCAGGCTGATCGCCACCGCACCGAGGAACGCCCACAGCGCGTAGCGCACCGTGGAGGGCCGCGCGGGCTCGGCCATCGCTCCCTGGTCCTGCGGCACCGGGAACGGCTGGTCGCCGTAGCCGGGCGGCTGTCCGTACTGGGGCTGTCCGTACTGCGGCCCGGGGTACTGCTCCGGCTGCTGGGACGGGTTCACTTGCGCTCCTGTGGGATCGACGTGGGTTCGGCGCGGATGCTAGCCCGCCGCACCGCGCCCGTGGGGTGTCACTCCACGGTGACCGACTTGGCCAGATTCCTCGGCTTGTCCACGTCGTAGCCGCGGGCGGCGGCCACCTCGGCGGCGAACGCCTGGTACGGGATGGTGGCCAGCAGGGGCTGGAGGAGCGTGGTCGAGGTGGGGATGGGGATGAAGTAGTCGGACAGGGGCCGCACCACGTCGTCACCCTCCTCGGCGATCACGATGGTCCGCGCGCCGCGGGCCTTGATCTCCTGGATGTTGCTCACGAGCTTGGAGTGCAGGACGCCGCGGCCCTCGATGGGCGGCATCACCACGAAGACGGGCAGGCCGTCCTCGATGAGCGCGATGGGCCCGTGCTTGAGCTCACCCGCCGGGAAGCCCTCGGCGTGCATGTAGGCGAGCTCCTTGAGCTTGAGCGCGCCCTCGAGCGCCGTCGGGTAGCCCACGTGGCGGCCGAGGAACAGCACCGACTTGGAGTCGGCGAGCTCGCGCGCGATCGCCCGGACCGGCTCGAGCGAGTCCACGACACGCTGGATGAGCTCGGGCATCTTCTCGAGCTGCCGGAACTCCGAGGCCACCTCGTCGGGGTACTTGGTGCCGCGGGCCTGCGCCAGCGCCAGACCCACGAGGTAGTTGGCGGTGATCTGCGCGAGGTAGGCCTTGGTGGAGGCCACGCCGATCTCGGGGCCGGCGTGGGTGTAGAGCACCGCGTCGGACTCCCGGGGGATCTGCGAGCCGTTGGTGTTGCACACGGCGAGGACGCGGGCCTTCTGCGACTTGGCGTGGCGGACGGCCTCGAGGGTGTCGGCGGTCTCTCCGGACTGGGAGATGGCGACGACGAGGGTGGACCGGTCGAGCACCGGGTCCCGGTACCGGAATTCCGACGCGATCTCGACCTCGCAGGGCAGCCGCGTCCAGTGTTCGATCGCGTACTTGGCCACGAGCCCCGAGTGGTAGGCGCTGCCGCAGGCCACGATGAAGACCTTGTCCACGTCGCGCAGCTCCTGGTCGGAGATCCGCTGCTCGTCGAGCACGATCCGGCCGTCGTGGAAGTGCCCGAGGAGGGTGTCGGCGACCGCGTCGGGCTGCTCGGCGATCTCCTTGAGCATGAAGAAGTCGTAGCCGCCCTTCTCGGCGGCCTCGAGGTCCCAGTCGATGCGGAAGGGGCGGCCCTCGGCGGGCTCGCCGGCGAAGTCGGTGATCTCGTAGCCGTCGGCCCGCATCACCACCACCGTGTCCTGGCCCAGCTCCACGGCGTCGCGGGTGTGGTCGATGAAGGCGGCCACGTCGGAGCCGAGGAACATCTCGTCCTCCCCCACGCCCAGGACGAGCGGGGTGGAGCGGCGGGCCGCGACCAGCGTGTCGGGGTGGTCGGCGTGGCTGAACACCAGCGTGAAGGCGCCCTCGAGGCGGTTCAGGACGGCGCGGCAGGAGGCCACGAAGTCGCCGGCGGTGGGGCCGTCGTCCATCGCGCGCGCGAGCAGGTGGGCGGCCACCTCCGAGTCCGTGTCCGAGACGAGGTCGACGCCGGCGGCCTCCAGCTCGTGCCGCAGGGGCGCGAAGTTCTCGATGATGCCGTTGTGGACGATCGCGACCTCGCCCGACACGTGCGGGTGGGCGTTGCGGTCGCTGGGGCGGCCGTGGGTGGCCCAGCGCGTGTGGCCGATGCCCGTGGTGCCGGCGAAGGAGCCGCGGCCGGCGGCGTCGAGGGCGGCCTCGAGATTGGCGAGCTTGCCCTCCTTCTTCTCCACCCGGGTCGCCCCGGCGCCGTCGAGCACCGCCACCCCGGAGGAGTCGTACCCGCGGTACTCCATCCGGCGCAGGGCCTCCACGACGACCGGCAGAGCGGCCTGATGACCCACGTATCCGACGATTCCGCACATGCGCGCCAGTGTAGTCACGCGGGTCGGCCCGCCCCGGCACCGTCCGGCGCGGCGAGGCGATACTGTGGCAACCGTGGCCACCAAGACCAAGAATCTCCTCGACACGCTGAGCCGCCGCGGCCCCCACGGGGTCGACACGGGAGATCTCGGGTTCACCGGAACCCCGGGCACCGTGTTCGTCCCCCGCAGCGTGGACTCCCCCGCGCCCCTGGTGGCGTTCGCCCACGACTGGACCAAGGGGCCCCGGCACTACGTCGACACGCTCAAACACCTCGCCTCGTGGGGCTTCGTGGTGGTCGCGCCCGACACGGACACCTCGGGGCGGCCCCACCACCAGCACTTCGCCGACCACCTGTCGGCCGCGATCGAGGACGTCCTCGTGGCGCGCCTGGGCCGCGGCTCCGTGCGCGCCGATCCGCGACGCATCGCGGTGGCCGGGCACGGGCTCGGCGGCGGGGTGGCCGCGCTGCTGGCCTCCCAGCGCACGGACATCGACGCGGTGGCCATGGTCTTCCCCAAGGACACCGTCCCGTCCGCGGCGGACGGCGCCGTCTACAGCGACTCCTCCGCACTGATCCTGTCGGCCTCGGGCGGCGTCCAGGCCGAGGACGCGCGGTCGCTCCACCTGGCGTGGCGGGGCCCCCTCGTCCACCGGCGGCTGGAGAACGCGATCGAGCGCGGATTCGTGGAGCGCAACCCGCTGCTGGACGGGGTCGGCCTCGCGGACCCGGACAAGCGGACGCACCGCGCCGTGCGGCCGCTGCTCGCCGGCTACCTGCTGGCGACCCTGGCCGGGGACGACACCTACTCGGCGTTCGCCGACCCGGAGGAGAAGATCAAGAACTCCACCGCGGTGACCTACGAGATGCTCGAGGCGGAGGAGGACGACCTGCTCGTCGACGCCCCGCCGCTGCTGAGGTTCGTCAAGTCCTTCACCGGCGGCTGAGCCCTCCCGGTCGGCCTCCCCGCCCCGGCCGGCAGCGACTGCCGACGGATGCTCCGGTGATTCGCTCACTCGCGCACCCGGACGCTCCCTCTCTCTGGAGGTTCCACCGCGTCGCCGGCGCTCGCACCCCGCGCTGACCACCCGAAGTGAGCGAATCACCCCGTACAGACTGCGCGAATCAGTTCGGCCAGTCCGTTTCGCACAGCCCCCACAGCCAGATTCGCTCACCCGCCGACCCGCGGAGCGCCGACGCCCTGCCCGGCGACACCGGGTGGCCCCGACCCACGCGACGAGTGGGCCCTCTGTTGCTCGTGTGACGGCAGCTGGACCGGTGCAGCGCGGATCCACGTGAGCGAGTGAGCGAAACGTCAGAGCGTCGTGAACGCATGGACCCTGTCCCGGCAGCCCGGGTCCCGGAAACCCAGGTCCCGGCGCCCCGGCGCAACCGGCTCAGACCGCGGCCACGACCTCGGCCAGCCGGTCGGCCACGGCCCGGGCGAGGTCGGCGTCCTCGGCCTCGACCATGACGCGGACCAGCTGCTCGGTCCCCGACGGCCGCAGCAGCACCCGTCCGCCCGACCCGAGCCCGGCCACCTCGGCGGCCACGGCGTCGGAGACGGACTCCGACGCGGCCACCGCCGCCTTGTCGCCGACGGGCACGTTGACCAGCACCTGCGGCAGCACCGTCATCACGCCCGCGAGCTGGGCGAGCGTCGAGCCGGTCTCGGCCATCCGGGACATGATCCGCAGGCCGGTGAGCACGCCGTCGCCGGTCGTCGCGTGCGCCGGCAGCACCAGGTGGCCGGACTGCTCGCCGCCCAGGCTGAACCCACCCTCGCGGAGGCGCTCGAGCACGTAGCGGTCGCCCACCTTGGTCTCGGTGACCTCGATCCCCGCGGCCTGCATGGCCACCTTGAGTCCGAGGTTGCTCATGACCGTGGCCACGAGCGTGTCGCCGGCCAGCTCGCCCGCGTCGCGCATCGCCAGCGCGAGGATCGCCATGATCTGGTCGCCGTCGACGACCTCCCCGGAGGCGTCCACGGCGAGGCACCGGTCGGCGTCGCCGTCGTGGGCCAGACCCAGGTCGGCGCCGTGCTCGCGCACGGCGGCGCGGACGTCGTCGAGGTGGGTCGAACCACAGTCGTCGTTGATGTTGTAGCCGTCGGGCGTGGAGTGGATGTCGATCACCGTGGCGCCCGCCGCCCGGTAGGCGCGGGGCGCGGCCTGGCTCGCGGCGCCGTTGGCGCAGTCCACGACCACGGTGAGCCCGTCGAGCCGGTTCGGGGTCGAGGCGAGCAGATGGGCGACGTAGCCCTCCAGGGCCTCCTCGGGGGTGGCCTGCGTGATGCGACCGATCGCCGAGCCGGTGGGTCCGGTGACGGGCCCGTCGCCGAGCGCCGCCTCGATGCGGTCCTCCACCTCGTCGTCGAGCTTGTGCCCGCCGGCGGTGAAGAACTTGATGCCGTTGTCCGGCATCGGGTTGTGGGAGGCCGAGATGACCGCGCCCAGCGCGGCCCCGTGCTGCGCGGTGAGGTGCGCGACGGCCGGCGTGGGCAGCTCGCCCACCAGCAGGACGTCGACGCCCTGACTGGCCAGCCCCGCGGCGAGCGCCGCCTCGAGCATCTCCCCCGACACGCGCGGGTCGCGGCCCACCACGGCCAGCGGCCGCTCCGACCCCGCC
>DUTZ01000473.1 GCA_012841845.1 Actinomycetales bacterium
CCCGGCTCGCGGACGAGGTCCTCGTCGTCGGGCCCCGAACCCTCCTGGGGTGACCCCTGCCTCTCCTGGGGTGAGGCGCCGCGCCGACCCCACCGGCGCTCTCGCCCGCAGCGGCTGACGGATCCCGCCGACGGGGGCACACTGGACCGCATGAGACAGCCGCCGGAGATCCTCGTCGGACCGATGCTGCGGTACGTGGACGAGACCGACGCCACCGTGTGGGTCGAGACGTCCGCGCCGTGCCGGGTGACGATCCGGGCCGGGGACGCCGAGGTGATCGAGCCGACCTGGGGCCTCCACGGGCACCACTTCGCGATCCTGCACCTGTCCGGCCTCGAGCAGGGGGCCGAGACCCCGTACGAGGTGGCGTTGGACGGGGTGACGGTGTGGCCGGAGGACCCGGAACGGCCGAGCGTCATCCGCACGCCCCGTGACGACGACGTGGTGCGCCTGTCCTTCGGCTCCTGCCGCCGCGGCGAGAGCCAGTCCCCGCAGACCCTGCGGCAGATCGGCGCGGACGCGCTCGTGGCGCTGGCCCATCAGATGGCCAGGACCCCGCACGACGAGTGGCCCGACGCCATGCTGCTGCTCGGCGACCAGGTGTACGCCGACATCCCGAGCGAGGCGATCACCGAGCGGCTCGCCGAGCGCCGTAAGGCCGGCCTGGGCCCGCAGGCGGTGCGCGACTCGGCGGGAGAGGGCGGCGACCGCGACGTCTCGGAGGAGATCTGCGACTTCGAGGAGTACTCGTGGCTCTACCACGAGTCGTGGCGCGACCCGGACGTGCGCTGGCTGCTGTCCACCGTGCCGAGCTGCATGATCCTCGACGACCACGACCTGCGCGACGACTGGAACTCCTCCCACGCCTGGCGGCGCGAGATGACCGCGCAGCCGTGGTGGTCCGACCGCGTGGTGGGGGCGTTCTCCAGTTACTTCGTCTACCAGCACCTCGGCAACCTCTCGCCGGGCGAGCTCGAGGCCAACGAGGTGTACAACCGGCTGCGCACCGCCGGGAGCGACGCCGAGCGCGAGGGGATCCTCGCCGACTTCTCGATCCACGCCGATACCCGGCGCGGCGCCGCGCAGTGGAGCTTCCACCGCGACTTCGGCCGCGTGCGCGTGGTGATGCTCGACGTGCGGGCCTCCCGGCACCTCGACCCCGAGGACCGGCGCGTCATGGACCACCACGAGTGGGAGTGGACGCGACAGGTGTGCCTCGATGCCGACGTGGACCACCTGGTGATCGGCTCGTCGCTGCCGGCGTTCATGATCCCGGCGCTGCACCACATCGAGGGCTGGAACGAGGCCGTGAGCCGCGACCGGCCGGACAAGCCGTGGACGGCGCGGGTCGGGGAGTGGATCCGGCTCGCCGTGGACCTCGAGCACTGGGCGGCGTTCCGGCGCAGCTTCGACGACCTCGTGGGCCTGCTCACCGACGTGGCCGCCGGCCGGGGCGCCTCGGAGCGCCCGCCGGCGTCGATCCTCGTGCTGGCCGGCGACGTGCACTGCTCGTACATCGAGTCCGTGGAGCTCACCTCGCCCGAGGTGGCCGACTCGCCGACACACGTGCACCAGCTCACGATGTCGCCGTACCGCAATCCTCTACAGAAGTCGATTCGGCTCGTCAACCGGCTCGCGCTCACCGAGCCGGTGCTGCGCCTGACGCGGCGCCTGCCCGCCGCGGTCGGGGTGCGCGACCCCGAGGTGCGGTGGGAGGTGACCGACGGCATCTGGTTCGACAACGGGGTCATGACCCTGGTCCTGCGCGGGCGCGACGCGACGGTCGAGGTCGACCACGCCCGCGTCGAGTGGCCGGCCGGGGGGCTCGGCCGCCTGCTCACCTATGTGCCGGGGCTCGCGCCGTCCACGTGGGGGCGGAAGAAGGGCAAGGGCGACGACGGCGAGCGCAAGCCCCGCCAGGTCCTGCGGCGGACGCTGACCAAGCCGCTCACGGACTGAGCCGGACCCGTAGCGCGGAGGCGGCGTCGGCCGGGTCGGCGGCGTCGGTGATCGCGCGGACCACCACCACCCGGCTCGCGCCCGCGTCGAGCACCTCGCCCAGGTTGCCGTGGTCGATCCCGCCGATCGCGAACCACGGCTTCGCCGCGCCCACCCCGGGCCCCGCCTCCTCGTTCAGTCCCGCCGCGTGGCGGACCAGGTCGAGCCCCGGTGCCGGCCGTCCCGGCTTGGTGGGCGTGGGCCACACCGGGCCGGTGCAGAAGTAGTCGATCCGAGAGTCGGCGGCCGCGGCGTCCACCTCGGCCGCGGCGTGGCACGAGCGCCCGATCACCGTCTCCTCGCCGACGATGTGCCGCGCCCAGTCCAGCGGGAGGTCGTCCTGCCCCAGGTGCAGCACGTCGGCGCCGGCGGCCGCCGCGATGTCCGCCCTGTCGTTGACGGCGAGCAGCGCGCCGTACTCCTCGCAGATGTCCCGCATCTCGCCGAGCGCGGCGAGCTCGTGGGCCGCCTCGAGCGGGCCGTGCTCGCGCTCCCCGGGCGAGTTCTTGTCGCGCAGCTGCACGATGTCCACCCCGCCGGCCAAGGCGGCCGACACGTCCCGGCGCAGCGCGGGAAACTCGCCGAGCCAACCCTGTTCGCGGGCGTCGGCGTCGAGGTGTCGGCGGGCGTCGATGCACAGGTAGAGGCGGGCGTCCGCGAGGCGGGCGCGGAGGCGGGTGGCGCGGTCTGAGTGGGCGGCGCGTGCGGAGGCGCGGGCGGAGGCGCGGGCGGTCATGGCAGCAACGGTAGGCGATCCCCGGTTTTGCCCAACATCCTCTCGGCATCGCCCGAGTGGCCCCCGAGCTGGTGTTGTGCATTTTCCGGCGACTCACGACTCCGGCGACTCACGACTCCGGCGACTCACGACTCAGGCGACTCACCGTTCAGGCGACTCACGACCCAGGCGCCTCACCATTCAGTCGACTCACGGTTCGGCCGACTCACTAGGCTCACTCCCATGACCGCCGGACCCGCCGGACCCGCCCCCACGCAGCCGCCCCGCCACGGCCGCGTCGCCGTGGTCGGCGGCTCGGTGATCGGGCTGGCGTGCGCGTGGGCGGCGGCGCGGGC
>DUTZ01000474.1 GCA_012841845.1 Actinomycetales bacterium
GCCTCGAGGGTCTCGGCCCGGCTCCGGGCGGCCGCGGCGTCGGCGGCGGCCCGGTCCGCCCGGTCGACCGCCGCGTCGCGGTCGGCGCGCAGGAGGACGACCTCGGCCTCGAGTCGGGACACCGCGTCGGTGACCTGTTCCCGGTCGAAACCCCTGCGTACGACGGCAAACGACTCCGCTGTGCCCGGGGGCGTGCTCATGCTGGACATGGGATCCAGCGTAGCGGGGATCGGGGAGCGGGCGCTCAGTGCGCGTCGGCCGGGGGCTCCACGAGCTCGAGCAGGACGCCGCCCGCGTCCTTGGGGTGGACGAAGTTGATGCGGGAGTTCGCCGTGCCCCGCCTGGGCTCGGGGTAGAGGACGCGCACGCCGCGGCCGGCCAGGTGGGTCATCACGGCGTCGATGTCCGTGACCCGCACGGCCATCTGCTGCAGGCCGGGGCCGTTGCGGTCGAGGAACTTGGCGATGGTGGAGGACTCGTCGAGCGGGGCGAGCACCTGGATGAGCGCACCGCCCTCCGGGCCGTTCGGGCAGCCGAGCATGGCCTCCCGGACGCCCTGCTCCTCGTTGACCTCCTCGTGGAGGTTCTCCATGCCCAGGTTGTCGCGGTACCAGGCCACCGCGGCGTCGAAGTCGGGGACGGCCACGCCGACGTGGTCGATCGCCACGACGAGGTCGGAGGGGAGTGCACTACCGGCGGAAGTGGGTGTAGTCATGACACACACGGTAGTCGCGTCCGCTACGCGGTACATTCGGGTTATCCGCCATTCACCCGGTGTCACCCACGCATCGTCCCCCCAGAGGTAGGAACGCACATGACCAACGAGAACACCACCGTCATCGTCTCCGGTGCCCGCACCCCGTTCGGGCGGCTCATGGGCGGCCTGTCCTCCCTGAGCGCCCCCGAGCTCGGCGGCGTCGCGATCCGCGGCGCGCTGGACAAGGGCGGCGTGTCGGACGACGCCGTCGACGCCGTCATCATGGGCCAGGTCCTCGCGGCCGGCATCGGGCAGATGGCCGCCCGCCAGTCGCTCATCGCGGCCGGGCTGCCCAAGAAGATCCACGCCCTGTCCATCAACAAGATGTGCCTGTCCGGCCTCACCGCGATCGCGCTCGCCGACCAGATGATCCGCTCGGGCGAGGCCGAGGTCGTGGTGGCCGGCGGCCAGGAGTCGATGTCGCAGGCGCCGCACATCCTCCCCAAGAGCCGCGCCGGCTACAAGTACGGCTCGATCGAGGTCCTCGACCACATGGCGTTCGACGGGCTGCACGACGTGGTGACCGACCAGCCGATGGGCGCGCTCACCGAGTCGCGGAACGCCGAGCTGGGGATCACCCGCGAGGCGCAGGACGAGTTCGCCGTCACCAGCCACAACCGCGCCGAGGCCGCGTGGGCCGACGGGAAGTTCGCCGACGAGGTCGTCCCCGTGACGGTCAAGGGCCGCAAGGGCGACACCGTGGTCTCGGAGGACGAGGGCTTCCGCAAGGGCGCCACCGTCGAGCAGATGGCCTCGCTCCGCCCGGCTTTCGCCAAGGACGGCACCATCACCGCCGGCTCGTCGTCGCAGATCTCCGACGGCGCCTCCGCCACCGTCATCACCTCCAAGGCGCGCGCCGAGAAGGAGGGGTGGCCGATCCTCGCCGAGATCGTGCAGTACGGCGCCGTCGCCGGCCCGGACTCGACGCTGCAGCACCAGCCCTCGGCCGCGATCACCGACGCCCTCGACAAGTCCGGCATGAAGGTCGGGGACCTGGACCTCGTGGAGCTCAACGAGGCCTTCTCCTCGGTGGGCATCCACGCCACCAAGGAGCTCGGCCTGGACCCGGAGAAGGTCAACGTCAACGGCGGCGCGATCGCGCTCGGCCACCCCATCGGCGTGTCCGGCAACCGCGTCGTGCTCACCCTGGCGCTCGAGCTCGCCCGCCGCGGCGGCGGGGTCGGCGCGGCC
>DUTZ01000475.1 GCA_012841845.1 Actinomycetales bacterium
CCCACCGCGCCGGCCGGCTGGACGACGCCGCGTACACCGCGGCGATGCGCGCCGAGATCCGGCGGGTGATCGAGTCGCAGGAGCGGCTCGGCCTGGACGTGCTGGTCCACGGCGAGCCCGAGCGTAACGACATGGTGCAGTACTTCGCCGAACTGCTCGACGGGTTCGTCACCACCGCGAACGGGTGGGTGCAGTCCTACGGCAGCCGCTGCGTGCGGCCGCCGATCCTCTACGGCGACGTGCGGCGGCCGCGACCGATGACGGTCGAGTGGTCGGCGTACGCACAGTCGCTCACCGACAAGCCGGTCAAGGGCATGCTCACCGGCCCGGTGACGATCCTCGCGTGGTCGTTCGTCCGCGACGACCTGCCGATCGCCGACGTCTCCGACCAGGTGGCGCTCGCGATCCGGCAGGAGACCGTGGACCTGCAGGCCGCCGGCCTGGCGATCATCCAGGTGGACGAGCCGGCACTACGCGAGCTCCTCCCGCTGCGCCGGGCCGACCGCGCCGCCTACCTCGACTGGTCCGTGCGCTCGTTCCGACTGGCCACCTCGGGCGTGGCCGACGCCACCCAGATCCACACCCACCTGTGCTACTCGGAGTTCGGTGAGGTGATCGACTCCATCGCCGGCCTCGACGCGGACGTCACCTCGATCGAGGCGGCTCGCTCGCACATGGAGATCCTCGGGGACCTCGACGCGGTGGGGTTCGCGGGCCAGGTGGGGCCGGGTGTCTACGACATCCACTCACCGCGCGTGCCCGGCGTGGCTGAGACCACGGCCCTGCTCCGGGAGGCCGTCTCCGCGATGCCCGCGGACCGCCTGTGGGTCAACCCGGACTGCGGCCTCAAGACCCGTCGGGACGAGGAGGTGGAGCCGTCTCTGGCGGCGATGGTGGCCGCCACCCGGCAGGTCCGGCAGGAACTCGCCGCGGCAGCGTTCACGGGCGGCTGATCACGACGTGAGAGAACCCCGCCCCGGTTGTCCCGGGGCGGGGTTCTCCAGTGTCCACAGGAACCGTCAGGTGACGACGACCAGCAGGTCTCCGCCCTCGACCTGCCGCGGCCCCGGCACCAACACCCGGCGGACCGTCCCCGCCACGGGGGCGCTGATCGCCGCCTCCATCTTCATCGCCTCGATGGTCCCCACCCGATCACCGGCGGCCACCTCGTCTCCCACCGACACCGCGAGGGTGACGACCCCGCCGAAGGGCGCGGCGACGTGCCCGGGGTCGGCGCGGTCGGCCTTCTCCGCGACCGGCCCGGTGGAGTCGACCGACCGGTCCCGCACGAGGATCGGGCGGAGCTGCCCGTTGACGACGAGCATGACCGAACGCATGCCCTTGTCGTCGGGCTCTCCGATCGCCTCCAACCGGATGAGGACCTCCACCCCCTCGTCGAGCTGCACCCGGTGTTCCTCGCCCTGGCGCAACCCGTAGAAGAACTGGTTGGCGGACAGGTGGGAGGTGTCGCCGTAGCGGCGTCGGTGCTCGGCGAACTCGGCCGCGGGGCCGGGGAAGAGGAGCCGGTTGAGTGCGTCGCGGCGACCGGAACCGGGTTCGGTGAGCGCGCGGGCGTCGTCGGCGGGCACCGAGTCGACCGGCGGCGGGCCGTCCAGCGGGTCGAGCCCGCGCGCGGTGAGCACGGTGGAGCGCAGCGGCTCCGGCCACCCGCCGGCCGGGGTGCCGAGCTCGCCCCGCAGGAACCCCACGACCGAGTCCGGCACGTCGACCCGCGACGGGTCGGCCGCGAACTCGGACGCCGTGATCCCGGCGCCGACCAGGGCCAGCGCGAGGTCTCCGACGACCTTGGACGACGGAGTGACCTTGACCGGCCGGCCGAGCACGTGGTCGGCGCCGGCATAGGCGGCCTCGACCGCCTCGAAGCGGTCGGCCAGGCCCAGCTCCCGGGCCTGGGCCCGCAGATTGGACAGCTGGCCGCCGGGGATCTCGTGGGTGTAGACGCGCCCGGTGGGGCCCGGGGGCGCGGCCTCGAACGGACGGTAGACGCCCCGCAGTGCCTCCCAGTACGGCTCGAGCGCGCACACGGCGTCCAGGTCCAACCCGGTGTCGCGGTCGGTGTGGTCGAACGCGGCGACGATCGCCGAGAGAGGCGGCTGACTGGTGGTCCCGGCCATCGGGGCGCTCGCCCCGTCGACGGCGTCCGCGCCGGCGGCGACGGCCGCGAGGTAGGTGGCGAGCTGACCGCCGGCGGTGTCGTGCGTGTGGACATGGATCGGCAGGTCGAACTCTCGGCGAAGGGCGCTGACCAGCGTGGCCGCCGCATGCGGGCGCAGCAGTCCGGCCATGTCCTTGATCGCCAGCACATGGGCTCCGGAGCGGACGATCCGCTCGGCCAGGCGCAGCCAGTAGTCGAGGGTGTAGAGCTCCTCGGCCGGGTCCGACAGATCGCCGGTGTAACTCATCGCCACCTCGGCCACCGCGGTCCCCGTCTCCAGGACCGCGTCGATCGCCGGCCGCATCGCCTCGACGTCGTTGAGGGCGTCGAACACGCGGAACACGTCGATCCCCGTGCGCGCGGCCTCGTCGACGAACGCCCGGGTCACGGACTCCGGATACGGGGTGTACCCGACAGTGTTGCGGCCGCGCAGCAGCATTTGCAGACACAGTCCGGGCATCGCGGTGCGCAGGCGTTCCAGCCGTTCCCACGGGTCCTCGGCGAGGAAGCGCAGGGCCACGTCATAGGTCGCCCCGCCCCAGCACTCGACGCTCCACAGCTGCGGAGTCAGCCGGGCCACGTGACCGGCGACCGCCTCGAGCCCGGACGTACGCACCCGGGTGGCGAGAAGGGACTGGTGGGCGTCACGGAACGTGGTGTCGGTGACGGCGACGGCGGACTGTGCGCGCAGCCCGCGGGAGAAGGCCTCCGGGCCGACCGCGCGGAGCAGGTCCCGGGACCCGGCCGGTGGAGCGGTGCCGCGCAGCACCGCGGGCAGGACGGGCAGCTTGTCGCGCGGATACACCGTGGCGGGGCGCTCGCCGTGCGGCCGGTTGACGGTGACGTCGGCCAGATACTCCAGGAGCCGCCCGGTGCGGTTGCCGCTCACACGCTCGTCGAGCAGGTACGGGCGTTGGGCGATGAACGACGTGGTCACCCGGCCCGCGAGGAAGTCCGGGTCGTCGAGCAGCGAGCGCAGGAAGCCGAGGTTGGTGGCCACACCGCGGATGCGGAACTCCGCCAGCGCCCGACGGGCCCGCCGCACCGCGGTGGGCAGGTCCCCGCCGCGGCAGGTGAGCTTGACGAGCATCGAGTCGAAGTGACCGCTGATGTCGGCCCCGAGGTGCGCGGCACCGTCGAGGCGCACACCGCTGCCGCCGGGGGAGCGGTACACGGTGAGCCGCCCGGTGTCGGGGCGGAACCCCGCGGAGGGGTCCTCGGTGGTGATGCGGCACTGCAGGGCGGCGCCGCGCAACACGACCGACTCCTGGCTCAGGCCGAGGTCCGCGAGCGTCTCCCCGGCGGCCAGGCGGAGCTGAGCGGACACCAGGTCCACGTCGGTCACCTCCTCGGTGACGGTGTGCTCGACCTGGATGCGGGGGTTCATCTCGATGAAGACATGACGACCGGCGGCGTCCACGAGGAACTCGACGGTGCCCGCGCACGTGTAGCCCACGTGGCGGGCGAAGGCCACGGCGTCGGCGCAGATCCGGTCCCGCAGCGCCGGCTCGAGATGCGGGGCCGGGGCGATCTCCACGACCTTCTGGTGGCGGCGCTGCACCGAGCAGTCCCGTTCGTAGAGGTGGATGACCTCGCCGGTGGCATCGGCGAGGATCTGCACCTCGATGTGGCGGGGGTCGGTCACGGCCTGTTCGAGGAAGACGCGGCCGTCGCCGAACGCCGCCGCGGCCTCGTGGGAGGCCGCCTCGATGGCCTCGCGGAGGGACCGCGCATCCGGTCCGGGCGTCTCGACGAGACGCATGCCGCGTCCGCCGCCGCCGGCGACAGCCTTGACGAAGAGCGGGAACGTCATGTCCTCGGCGGCCGCGACGAGTTCGGCCACGTCGTCGGACGGCACGCTCGAGTCCAGGACAGGCACGCCGGCCTCTCGCGCGGCGGACACAGACCGGGACTTGTCGCCGGTGAGGTCGAGTACTTCGGGCCGTGGGCCCACGAACGTGATCCCGGCCCGGGCGCACGCCCGGGCCAGGTCGGCGTTCTCGGAGAGGAATCCGTACCCGGGATAGACCGCGTCTGCGCCGGTGGACTCTGCGAGGTCGACGATCGCGTCCACGTCGAGGTAGGCGCGGACCGGATGACCCGGCTCCCCGATCTGGTAGGCCTCGTCGGCCTTGGACCTGTGGACGGAGTGTCGGTCCTCGTACGGGTACACGGCGACCGTCGCGGCGCCGAGCTCGTACGCGGCACGGAACGCCCGGACCGCGATCTCCCCGCGGTTGGCGACGAGGATCTTCCGGAATCCCGGTACCGCGGGCGTCACGAGGCCTTCACCTCCCGCTGCGGCACGCCGTCGTAGGCGCTGAGCGGGCGGATGAGCGCGTTGGACTCGGTCTGCTCGACGATGTGCGCGGTCCAGCCCACCACGCGGGAGGCCACGAAGAGGGGGGTGAAGAATTCGACGTCGAATCCCAGCAGGTGGTAGGTCGGTCCGGAGGGGAAGTCGAGGTTCGGCTTGATGCCGGTCCGGGCCGCCATGGCCGCCGCCATCGCGTCGTACATCCGCACCCAGCGGTCCCCGTCATGCACGGCGGCGACGTCCCGGAATGCGAGGTCCATCGTGGGAACCCGCGAGTCGCCGGTCTTGTAGACCCGGTGCCCGAAGCCCATGATCTTCTCCTTGGCGTCGAGCCGGGCGTCGACCCACTCGGCGGCCCGAGCGGGGTCGCCGATCTCGAGCATGTGGTGCATCACGGCCTCGTTGGCGCCGCCGTGGAGCGAGCCCTTGAGCGCGCCGATCGCGGCGGTGATGGCGCTGTAGTAGTCCGACGTGGTCGAGGTGACGACGCGGGCGGTGAAGGTCGAGGCGTTGAACGAGTGCTCGGCGTAGAGGATCATCGAGACGTCGAAGGCGCGCACGTCCACCGCGGCGGCCTCGCCGAAGCACATGTGCAGGAAGTTCTCGCTGTAGCCGCGGGTGTGGTCGGGTGGGATGGGCTCCAGGCCGCGCCGGCGGCGTAGGTCGAACGCGATGACGGTGGGCAGCACCGCCAGCAGGCGCAGGCCGTGCGCGCGCAGCGACGCGGTGTCGGTGGCGTCCTCCTCCGGGTCGCGGGCGCCCAGCCAGCTCACCACGGTCCGCATGACGTCCATGGGGTGGGCGGTGCGCGGCATCTGCGCCACGAGGTCGAGCAGCGCGCGGTCGGCCCGTCGGGCGGCCCGTTCCCGCTGACAGAACAGCTCGAGCTGGCCTCGGGTGGGGAGCTCGCCGTGCCAGAGCAGATACGCCACCTCCTCGAAGGAGCAGTGCGCGCACAGTTCCTGGACGGCGTAGCCGCGGTAGGTGAGCGAGTTGGTCTCGGGGACGACCTTGGACACGGCGGTGGTGTCGACGACGACGCCGGCCAGCCCCTTACGGATCTCGGTGGTGGTCATTGCCAGAACCCCTTGGTGAAGAGTGCGGAGTCGAAATGGGTGAAGTCGGCGTACCGGTTGAGCTCGTAGAGCCGCTCGCGGTGCTGCATGCGGTCGAGCCATGCGGTCTGGGTGCCGGTCGTGGCGATCTCCCGGAGGGCGTCCTCGACGGCGCCCAGGGCGACGCGCAGGGTGGTGACGGGGTAGATGACGGCGTCGTAGCCGATCTCCTGGAGGGTGGCGGCGCCGATGAGCTCGGACTTGCCGAACTCCGTGAGGTTGGCCAGGAGCGGCACGTCGATCGCGGCGCGGAAGGCCTCGAACTCCGCGGCGTCGGCCAGGGCCTCGGTGAAGATCATGTCGGCACCGGCGTCCACGTACGCCCGGGCCCGGTCGATCGCGGCGTCGAGCCCGTCGATCGCGCGGGCGTCGGTGCGGGCGCAGATCACGAAGGCGTCGTCGCGGCGCGCGGACACGGCGGCGCCGAGGCGGCGGACCATGTCCCCGACCGGGACGACGGCCTTGCCGTCGAGGTGCCCGCACCGTTTGGGGTTGACCTGGTCCTCGAGGTGGCAGCCGGCGAGGCCGGCGTCCTCGAGCTCGCTGATGGTGCGGGCCGCGCTCATGGGCTCGCCGAAGCCGGTGTCGGCGTCCACGAGGACCGGCAGGTCGGTGACGCGAGCGACCTGGCGACTGCGGCCGACCACCTCGGTGAGGGTGGTGAGCCCGATGTCCGGCAGCGCCAGATCCGCCGAGAGCACGGCGCCGGAGACGTACACGCCCTCGAAGCCCACGTCCTGGATCAGTCGCGCCACCAGCGGGGAGAACGCACCGGGTAGGCGGCAGATCTCGGGGGCCGCGAGCGCCGCCCGTAGCGCCGCACGCTTCTCGTGCGGGGTGACGACGCTGGAGTAGAGCCCGGCCGGCGAGGCGGTGCCCGAGTCGGTGCCGCTCATCAGAACACTCCGCCCGGGATCGTCGGGGCGCGGGTGATCGCCGCGTCGGACAGGACCACGTTGAGCTGGTCCAGTTCGCCGGCGGTGAGCTGCGGGGCCCGCTGTGCGGCCGCGAGGAAGCGCTCCTGCTCGGCGTCGGTGACCAGCCCCTCGGCGAGGATCCGGAACTTCTCGACGTACTGCTCGCGGGCGAAGGGCTGGGCGCCGTAGGGGTGCGCGTCGGCCACCCCGATCTCGTCGGTGAGCACGGTCCCGTCGGTCAGGGTGATCTCGGCGCGGCAGCCGAAGGCCTTCTCCTCCGGGTCGGACGAGTGGTAGCGGCGGGTCCACTCGTCGTCGAGTTCGGTGGAGATCTTCCGCCACAGTGCCACGGTCTCGGGGCGCCGCGCCCGCTCGGGGGCGTAGGAGCGCTCGTGGTGCCACGCGCCGTCCTCGAGGGCCACGGCGAAGATGTACATCACCGAGTGGTCGAGGGTCTCACGGCTGGCGTGCGGGTCGAACTTCTGTGGGTCGTTCGAGCCGGTGCCGATCACCACGTGGGTGTGGTGGCTGGTGTGCAGGACGATCTTCTCGATCGCGGAGAAGCCGCCGGGTCGGGCGAGGACCTGCTCGCGCATGCGGCGGGCCAGGTCGATGGGGGCCTGCGACTGGTACTCCGCGGAGTGTTCCTTGGTATAGGTGTCGAGGATGCCGCGCTTGGCCTCGCCGGGCTCGGGCAGCGGGACGGTGTACTCGTGCCCGGGGCCCGAGAGCAGGCGGGCGATCACGCCGTCCTCGCCCTCCCAGATCGGCGACGGTGCGCCCTCGCCGCGCATCGCACGGTCCACGGCCTCGACGGCCATCTTCCCGGCGAACGCGGGAGCGAACGCCTTCCACGAGGAGATCTCGCCCTTGCGGGACTGGCGGGTGGCGGTGGTGGTGTGCAGGGCCTGGCCGACGGCCTGGTAGACGGTCTCGGTGGGCAGGCCCAGCAGGGTGCCGATGCCTGCCGCGGCGGAGGGGCCGAGGTGGGCGACGTGATCGATCTTGTGCTCGTGCAGGCAGATCCCCTTGACCAGGTCCACCTGGACCTCGTAGCCGGTGGCCAGGCCGCGGACGAGGTCGGCGCCGCTGCGGCCGGTGTGCTGGGCCACGGCCAGGATCGGCGGGATGTTGTCCCCGGGGTGCGAGTACTCGGCGGCGAGGAAGGTGTCGTGGAAGTCCAGTTCGCGGACGGCGGTGCCGTTGGCCCACGCCGCCCACTCGGGGGAGACCGCGCCGCGCACGCCGAACACGGTGGCGCCGGCACCGCCGCGGCTCACGGGGTGGGCGAGGGCCTGGGCGCGCGCCGTGGAAGGCGGGCGGCGCAGGACCGAGGCGACGGCGACGGCGGCGTTGTCGATGATCCGGTTGATGACCATCTCCTCGACCTCCGGAATGACGGCGACGGTATCGGTGGCGACCTCGGCGACCTTCCACGCGAGGTGCTCGCTGCGGGGGAACTCTTCGGCGGACGGGCGGGTCCGGACAGTGTGGTTTCTCATAATCCGCACGCTATGGCTCCCGCGTGGTTTCCTGAAAGATGCTGCTCATGCGTAATTCTGTGGCATTGGTGGGCTCGATCTGCGAATGGTGCGAAAGAGTATGGTCGGCCCATGGCCAAGCATTTCGCGGGGCACCGCATCCGCCGCCTGCGATCCGGTGTGGGAGCGAGCCAGGTCGAGCTCGCCCGGCGACTGGACCTGTCCACGAGCTACCTCAACCAGCTGGAGAACGACCAGCGCCCCCTCACTGTGCCGGTGCTCATGAGGCTCACCGCGTTCTTCGGAGTCGATGCCACATACTTCTCGGACGACGCGGACGCCCGGCTCGTGGCCGACCTCGAGGGGGCGCTGGCCGGCAGCGGCCTGGGGGAGTTGCCGTCGACGGCCCCGGGCGGCTCCGTGGCGGAGCTCGTCGCGCGTTTCCCGGAGGTAGCACGGCACCTCGTCGCGGTGACCCGGCGACTCGACGAGCAGGCGGCCGACATCGGCCGGATGTCCGGAGCGCGACCGGAGGCCGACCGGGCCCAGTTCGTCTACGAGCGCGTGCGGGACTTCTTCTACACCCGTCGTAACCACGTCGCGGAGCTGGATGCGGCCGCAGAGGACCTGGCGTCGGGGTCGGTGGGGGTGGGGGCGGCGATCGAGCCGTGGCTCGTCGAGATGCTGGACGTCAGGTACGGCGTCCGTGTCGTCGACGGCGGCCCGGCGGAGCGCCGCCGGTACGACCGTGCCACCCGCACCGTGCACCTGCCGGCGGGAATGGACGGCGGTCGCCGGGCGTTCCAGTTGGCCGCCCAGATCGCCTTTCTGGAGCACGGCCGACTCCTCGACGAGCTGGTGGCGGAGGGTGCCGAACTGGACGATTCCTCGCGTGCGCTGGCCCGGGTGGGGCTCGCACAGTACTTCGCCGGGGCCACGGTCCTGCCGTACGGGCGCTTCCTCGACGCCGCCACGCGACACCGGTACGACGTGGACCTGCTGTCGGAGGAGTTCGGCGTTGGTTTCGAGACCGTGTGCCATCGGTTGTCCACGCTGCAGCGGCCGGGCCGGTCGGGCGTTCCCTTCCTCTTTGTCCGCACCGACCGTGCGGGCAACATCTCCAAGCGGCAGTCGGCCACCGCCTTCCACTTCTCCCGCGGCGGCGGCAGCTGCCCGCTGTGGGTGGTGCACCGTGCCTTCGAGACCCCGCATCGGATCGTCCGGCAGGTCGCCGAGATGCCGGACGGGCGCCGCTATCTGTGGATCGCCCGGACCGTCACCGGGCGCCCGCACGGCTTCGGGCGGCCGGTCGCCGAGTTCGCCGTGGGGTTGGGCTGCGCGATCGAGCACGCGGACCGCATGGTCTACGCGACCGGGCTCGACCTGGCCGACCCCGGTGCCGCCACCCCCATCGGGGCAGGGTGCCGGGTGTGTGATCGGCCCGACTGTGCGCAGCGGGCCTTCCCCCGCAGCGGTGCCGAGCCGGCGGTCGACGAGGACGTCCAGTCGTCCGCGCCCTATTCGACGGCGCCCGGCGTACCTTCGGGGCCATGACGGACCCCGCTTCGCTCCTCGACGATCTCCGCGCCCGATTGGACAGGGTAGCGGCGGCCACCGGAACCGAGGCCGCCGCGGTCCTCACCGACCCGGACACGATGGAGCCCTATCGCCAGGACTGGGCGCAGGCGCCGAACCCGGGCAGGCCGCTCGCCGTGGTCCGGGCGCGCTCGACGCAGGACGTGCAGGAGGTCCTGCGGTGGGCCACCGCGCACGCCGTCCCGGTGGTGCCGCGCGGCGCGGGCTCGGGACTCTCCGGCGGCGCTACGGCGGTAGAGGGCGGCATCGTGCTGTCCACGGAGCAGATGCGCGACCTCGTCGTCGACCCCGCCACCCGCACCGCCACCGTCGGTCCCGGGCTGCTCAACGCCGAGCTCAAGCGGGCCGTAGCCGAGCACGGGCTGTGGTACCCGCCGGACCCGTCGTCGTTCGAGATGTGCTCGATCGGCGGCAACGTGGCCACCAACGCCGGCGGCCTCTGCTGCGTCAAGTACGGCGTCACCACCGACTACGTGCTCGGACTCACCGTGGTGCTCGCCGACGGCACGGCGGTCCGCCTGGGCGGGGCGCGCCTCAAGGACACCGCCGGACTGAGCCTGACCAAGCTCTTCGTGGGCAGCGAGGGCACGCTGGGGGTCGTCACGGAGATCATCGTGCGGCTCATCCCCGCGCAGCCGCCGCGCTCCACCGTCGTGGGCGTGTTCCCCGACGTCGTGGCGTGCAGCGAGGCGGTCCTGTCCGTCACGCGCCGGATCCGGCCGGCGATGCTCGAGTTCATGGACACCGCGTCGATCCGCGCCGTGGAGGCCGACCTGCGGATGGGGCTGGACACGAGCGCGGGCGCGATGCTGCTCGCGCAGTCCGACGCCACCGGCCCCGAGCGCGCCGCCGAGACCGAACTCATGGCCGAGGCGTTCCGCGCGAACGGCGCGACCGAGGTGTTCGCCACCGAGGACCCCGACGAGGGCGAGATGTTCACCGCCGCCCGCCGCGCGGCGTTCACGAGCCTCGGCAAGCTGGGCACCCTCCTGCTCGAGGACGTGGGCGTGCCGCTGCCCGCGCTGCCCGAACTCGTGGCGGGGATCGAGCGGATCGCCGCGGAGCGGGACGTGGCGATCGCGCTGGTGGCCCACGCCGGCGACGGCAACACCCACCCGATCATCGTGCTGGAGGACGACGACCCGGACCGGGCCGCGCGCGCCCAGCTCGCGTTCGGGGAGGTCATGGACCTGGCGATCGGCCTCGGCGGCACCATCACCGGCGAGCACGGGGTGGGCCGGCTCAAGGCGCCGTGGCTGCCCGCCCAGCTCGGCGACGACGTCATGGAGTTGAGCCGCCGCATCAAGTCCGCGCTCGACCCGCAGGGGATCCTCAACCCGGGCGCGGTGCTGTAGACCCCGGGGCGGATCTCAGGGTCGACGGGCCCGAAGGTGGGGTCGTCCCCTGATGTGCCCCGCGTCACCGGGCGCGAGGATCGGGGCATGACCTCCCAGGTATCGGCCACGGACCGGCTCTCGCTCGTCGTCTACCGCGCCCTGCTGGTCACGTCCGCCGCGGCCGCCGTCGCGCTGGGTGTGGCCTCCGGCCTCGACGCCCCGCAGGTGGACCCCGCGCACCAGCTCACCGAGTACTGGCGGGCGTACGGCCTGCTCGTGTTCGCGGCACTGTCGGCCTGCCTCGCGTCGGCGCCACCCGGGGTCGCGGTCGTGTGGCTCGTCGTCGTCTTCCACAAGGCGGCCATGACGCTGACCGCGGTGCTCCTCCTGCGCCATGGGGCGGCCGGTGCGCCGACGGCGGCCGTGGTGGACGGCGCCCTCGTCGCGGTCACGCTCGTCGCGCTCGGGCTCCGGCGGTCGGCCGCGCGGGCGTCAGTCGA
>DUTZ01000476.1 GCA_012841845.1 Actinomycetales bacterium
CTCCTACGCGGCCCACGAGGTGGCGGGTGCGCCGACCGCGGGCGGGGGCGTCCGGGTGACGTGGGCCGAGCACGAGGGGGGCCGGTTCGTCGCCGCCGTCGAGGCGGGCGCGCTGAGCTCGACGCAGTTCCACCCCGAGAAGTCCGGCGAGGCCGGGGCGCGCCTGTTGCGCAATTGGGTCGCCGGGCTCCTCTGACCCAAGGGTGACGGGTCGACGGCCCGGATGGGGCCACCAGGAGCGTTCACCCGCCCTTCGTGGTCATCGGGTCGGGCCGGGTGCTCCACGAGGCTAGGGTGACGGCGTGAACGAGAAGCTCTACCTGCTGCCCGCCGTCGACGTCCAGGGCGGCCAGGCCGTCCAGCTGGCCCAGGGGGTGGCCGGCTCCGAGAAGGTGTTCGGGGACCCGCTGGCCGCCGCGCGCCGCTGGCAGGAGGCCGGGGCCGAGTGGCTCCACCTGGTCGACCTCGACGCGGCGTTCGGCCGCGGCTCCAACGCCGACCTGATCGCGAGGATCACCGAGGAGCTCGACCTCAAGGTCGAGCTCTCGGGAGGCCTGCGCGACGACGCCGCCCTCGAGCGCGCCCTGGCCACCGGGTGCGCGCGGGTGAACCTCGGCACCGCGGCGCTGGAGAACCCCAACTGGTGCGAGCGCGCCATCGCCCAGCACGGCGAGCGCATCGGCATCGCCATCGACGTCAAGGGCACCCAGCTCGCCGCCCGCGGATGGGTCCGCGAGGGCGGCGACTGGCGCGAGGCCGTCGACCGGCTCTCCGAGGCCGGCTGCCGCACCTTCGTGGTCACCGACGTGAAGTCCGACGGCATGCTCACGGGCCCCAACCTGCAGCTGCTCAAGGACGTCGCGGCCCGCACCGACGCCGAGGTCATCGCCTCCGGCGGTATCGCCCAGCTCGACGACCTGCGCGCCCTGCGCGAGCTCGTCCCGCTCGGCGTGACCGGCGCCATCATCGGCACGGCTCTCTACGTGGGCAACTTCACCCTCGAGGACGCCCTCCGCGTCGCCCACGAGGGCTGACCCCGGGGCTCAGCCGGCCCGACGGTAGATAAGGGCCGCCATGGCGTCCCGGTTGACCGGCGCCAGGGGGCGGAAGGTGCCGTCGTCCCGGCCGTCGTGATCCCCGTCCCCGCAAACCACTCGATCTCGTGGGCGAACGCCGTGCCGGGTGGCACGTCCACGAACGCGGGCAGCAGCGGCGGCTGGGTCCGGGCCGGCACCAGGTGGGAGAGCGTGGCGCCGCGCGTGGGCGTCCACACCATCGACAGCTTGCCGAAGGTCTTGATCCCCCTCGTGGACGGGCAGCACTCTAACCGGACGCGGCCCGGTGCCGCCTCAGGTCGGCGACGTAGACCGGCAGGGCCAGCAGCGTGAGGACCGCGGCCACCCAGAAGACCCCCGCGTACCCGAGCGCGGGGACGAGCAGCCCGAACAGGATCGGGCCCAGGCCCGTGCCGAGGTCGAGCATGAAGAAGTGGGTGGCGACGGCCGCCCCCGTGCGCTCGCGGGGCACCCGGGTGATGACGGCGGCCTGCCCGCCGGTGGTGACCGAG
>DUTZ01000477.1 GCA_012841845.1 Actinomycetales bacterium
CGCGGCGTGCGGCCCCGCCCGGCCGCGCCCGGCTCAGCGCCGGCCCGCCCCCATGAACTCCTCGACCTGCGCGCTCGTCGCCTCGAGCTTCGGGTCGTTGTTCAGGTAGTGCCTGGTCTCGCGGGCGACGAGGCCGGACAGCACCAGGAGCCCGATGAGGTTCGGGATGGCCATGAGCCCGTTCATGACGTCCGAGAAGTTCCACACCACCTCGAGCTCGGTGACGGCGCCCACGAACACGACGCAGGTGAAGATCATGCGGTACGGCAGGACCCCGACCCGGCCCACGAGGCGCTCCGCGCACCGCTCGCCGTAGTAGGACCAGCCGAGGATGGTGGAGAACGCGAAGAACGCGATGGACACGGCCACCAGCTTGTCGCCGAACGGGATCGCGGTCTGGAACGCCTCGGCCGTCATCGTGCCCGACGCGTCGCCGCCCTGCTCCCACACGCCGGTGGTCACCAGCACGAGTCCGGTGAAGGTCACGACGATGATCGTGTCGATGAAGGTCTGGGTCATGGACACCAGGCCCTGGCGGGTGGGGTGCGAGGTCTTGGCCGCGGCCGCCGCGATCGCCGCCGAACCCATGCCGGACTCGTTGGAGAAGATGCCGCGGGCGACACCCATCTGGATGGCGAACAGGATGGCCGAGCCCGCGAACCCGCCCACGGCCGAGGTCCCGGTGAAGGCGTCGGCGAAGACCTGGCCGAAGGCGCCGGGGATCTGGTCGGCGTTGACGACGAGCACGACCATGCCGCCCACGATGTAGAGCAGGATCATGAGCGGCACGAACCCCGCCGTCACCCGGCCGATCGCCTTGATGCCGCCGAGCAGCACGGCGCCGGTGAGGACGAACAGGACGATGCCGGTGACCTCGAGGGGCACGGAGAAGGAGTTCTCGAGCTGGGTGGCCACGGCGTTGCCCTGGGTCATGTTGCCGATGCCGAAGCTCGCGATGACGGCGAAGACGGCGAAGACGATCGAGAGGACCCAGCCGATCCTGCCGCCGGCCTCGCCGAACACCTCCTGGAAGCCCCGGTGCAGGTAGTACTGCGGGCCGCCGGACTGCTCGCCCTTGGCGTCGGTCACGCGGAAGCGCACACCGAGGAACGCCTCCGAGTACTTGGAGGCCATCCCGAGGAGCGCCGTGATCCACATCCAGAACAGGGCGCCCGGCCCGCCGAGACCGATGGCGGTGGCCACGCCCACGATGTTGCCGACGCCGACCGTCGCGGCGAGCGCGGTGGTGAGCGCCTGGTACTGCGAGATGTCGCCCTCGGCGCCGTCGTCGCGTCGCTGGACGAACCCGAGCCTGAGAGCCGGCCCGAGCTTGCGCAGCTGCAGGAGCTTGAGCCGGATGGTGAGGAACAGGCCCGTGCCGAGGAGCAACGGGATCAGGACGAAGGGCCCCCAGACGACGGAGCCGATGTCGCCGAGCAGCGACGCGAGATTTTCCATGAGAAGGGAGAGTAGACCCCTTCCGGAGTCCCTCGTGGGCAACCCGGATATCGCGTGGGATAATTCCCGTCCATGAGCACCGACCCGTCCTCCGAGCCCCGCCCCCCGGCTCTCGACCCGGCGGGGACCGACGATCCACTGTCCGAGGCCGAGATCCAGGAACTGCGCCGGGAGATCGACCGTCTCGACGCCGAGATCCTCGAGGCCATCACGCGCCGCACCGAGATCTCGCGGCGCATCGGCGCCACGCGCATGAAGTCCGGCGGCACCAAGCTCGTCCACACGCGCGAGCTCAAGGTGTACGAGCGTTTCTCCGTCCTCGGCCAGGAGGGCCAGACCCTCGCCGGGATGCTGCTCAGGCTGGGCCGGGGGCGCCTGGGCTGACGCGTCCGGCGGTGGACGCGAACCCCAGCCACGTGTGGTGGTTGCGCGCCCAGCACCAGCCGACCTTGGGCGCGCCCCTGCGTTCGCGGCCGTCGCGGCCGGTGCCGCCGCTGATCCAGATCGCGGGCGTGCGCGCGTCGAGCGCTCCGTCCGCCTTCCGCTTACGGGAGCCCACGCACATGAAGCAGGCCCCGGGCTCGAGCCGCCCCGGATCCTGGAGCAGCCAGCTCACCCCCTCGGAGACGGTGAGCGGGGTGCGGCCGCGGCGGCCGAGCTCGGTGTGGGCCTCGGCGGGCGTCCAGCCCAGCATGTCGTCGCCCCGGTCCACGCCCTCCAGGAGGTAGAGGGGGGCGTCGGGGACCGTGACGTCGTCGGTGGGGGTGAACTCGGCGAGGTCGGTGAGGTCGACGACGACGAAGCCGGCCTTCCCGTCCCGGCGGAGCAGCGTCGCGAGGTCGGCCGCCGGCACGAGCTCCGGGTGGACGGCGAGCACCGGGGCCGCGGTCGCGGCGCCCGCC
>DUTZ01000478.1 GCA_012841845.1 Actinomycetales bacterium
CTCGCGGTCCAGCCGGGGGAAGCAGTACAGCGCTCCGCGCGGGGCCACGCAGCTCACGCCGGGGATCTCGTCGAGCCGCTCCGCGGTCAGGGCCAACTGGCGTTCGATCCGGCCGCCGGGGTCGATCACCTCGTCGTCGGTCCACGGCGAGTCCTCCGCCAGCGCCACCGGGATGGCGTGCTGGCCGGGCACGTTGGGGCACACCCGCATGTTGCTCAGCAGGGTGATGCCCTCGAGCAGGTCGGCGGCGGCGCCGAGAGGGCCGGTCACCGCGAGCCAGCCGGCGCGGAAGCCGCACACGCGGTACGCCTTGGACAGGCCGCCGAAGGTCAGGCAGAGCACGTCGTCGCCCGCGGCGAGCGCCGCGTGGTGGTGGACGGCGTCGCCGAAGACCAACTTCTCGTAGATCTCGTCGCTGAGCAGGATCAGCCCGTGGCGGCGGGCGATGTCGGCCATGCCACGGACGGTCTCGGCGCTGTACACCGCGCCCGTCGGGTTGTTGGGGTTGATCATGACGAGCGCCCGGGTGCGCGGCGTGACCTTGGCCTCGATGTCCGCGAGCGAGGGATTCCAGTCGTTCGCCTCGTCGGCGAGGTAGTGCACGGGCACGCCGCCGGTGAGGTTCACCGCGCCGGTCCACGTGGGGTAGTCCGGCGCGGGCACCAGGATCTCGTCGCCCGGGTCCACGAGCGCCTGCAGCACGAGCGTGATGAGCTCGCTCACCCCGTTGCCGAGGAACACCTGGTCCGCGCCGATCGCGTCGACGCCGCAGCGCCGGTAGTGCTCGGCGACGGCCTCGCGGGCGGGGAGGATGCCGCGCGAATCCGAGTAGGCCTCGGCGGGCCGGATGTCGCGCACCACGGCGTCGACGATCTCCTCACGCGCGTGGAGGCCGAAGGGGTACATGTTGCCCAGGTTGAGCCGGAGCACGTCGTGCCCGGCGGCCTCCAGGCGCATCGCCTCGGTGAGGATCGGGCCGCGCACGTCGTAGCGGACGTCGCGGAGCCGGCGGGACTGGCGGTAGGTGTGCATGCCTCCCAGGACACCGCACAAGTGGCGCGGCGGCAAGGTCCACTTCCGTCATTCCCGCGAGACCACTTTCGGGGCCCGCCGCGCCGGGTGCGTCAGACGGTGGGCCCCTGCTGCCCCACGATCTTCTCGGACTCGCCGGCGTCGCGGCCCGAGGCGCGGGCGGAGCTCAGCCGCGTCTCGTGGGCGGTGCGGATGATCTCGGAGTACTGGTCCTTGTGGTCGAGCAGCTCGTCGCGGTACTTGGGCGCGACCTCCTCGGCCTTGCGCGTCCAGGTGTCCATGAGCTCCTCGGCACGCTCGCGGTCGGCCTCGGAGACGTCCTCGCGCTCGACGAGCTTGGAGTAGCGGAAGGAGTAGCGCTCGGCGTTCTGCAGCGCCCGCAGCGCCTGGCCCTTGGGGCTGAGCAGGGAGAGCGCGATGGTGATCGCGAGGATCACCATGATCACGACGAGCGAGATCGTGGTGGGGATCTCGGCGACGGGCACGTTCTCGCCGTCGTTGATGAACCCCAAGTTGTTCTCGTGCAGCGCGTGCAGGATCAGCTTGACGCCGATGAACCCGAGGATGGCCGCGAGGCCGTACGAGAGGTAGACGAGCCGGTCGAGCAGTCCGTCGATGAGGAAGTACAGCTGCCGCAGGCCCATGAGCGAGAAGGCGGTGGCGGTAAAGACGATGTACGGCTCCTGCGTGAGGCCGAAGATCGCGGGGATCGAGTCGAACGCGAACAGCAGGTCGGTGGCGCCGATCGCCACCATGACCAGCAGCATCGGGGTGAGCACGCGCTTGCCGTCGATGCGGGCGAACAGCTTGTCGCCGTGGTACTCGTCGGAGGCGGGCAGGACCTTCTTGGCCGCGCGGACCATGATGTTGTCCGCGGCGTCCTTGTCGTCGTCGCCCCCGGTCATCTCGCCCTTGAGCTGCTGGCCGGCCACGAGGAGCAGCGCCAGGCCGAAGAGGTAGAACACGTCGGACCAGGCCGAGATGATCGCGGCGCCGAGCAGGATGAACGCCGTGCGGGTGATGAGGGCGAAGGTGATGCCGAAGAGCAGGACCTTCTGCTGGTACTCGCGCGGCACCTTGAACGACGCCATGATCACGAGGAACACGAAGAGGTTGTCGACGCTCAGCGCCTTCTCCGTGATGTAGCCCGCGTAGTACTCGACTGCGTGCGCGTTGTCGCCCACGGCGAAGAACATGAGGCCGAACAGCAGCGCGATCCCCACGTAGATCGCCGACCAGACGGCGGCCTCACGGATCGTGGGCAGGTGCGCCTTGCGCACGTGGAAGATGTAGTCGAAGGCCAGCAGGCCCACGATCGCGGCGATCGTGAGTCCCCAGAGCAGCGGCGTGATCTCCATGGGCGGAGGGTCCTTTCGTACGAGAGACGGTGGGGACGACGAATCCCCGTGAGTCTCTCCGCCCGCATCGCCCGTGGTCGGGCTGCGGACCACTGCGCCCGGCGGACCTCGTCGGCCCACGTGTTGACGTTCACAGCGTGTGGATACTCCCCCACTGCCGAGGAATCGTACACCTCTCGCCGGCCCTAGGCTGGGCCCCATGGCCCGCACCGCCCGCGCCGCGACGCTCGTCCTGGGGACGACGACGAGTTCGGCCGAGCTCGTGGAGGAGATCGTCGCGAGGATCGCCGACGGGGCGCTCGCCGACGGGGACCGCCTGCCCTCGACGAGAGCGCTCGCCGCGCAGACCGGACTGTCCCGCGGCACCGTGGTGCGCGCCTTCGACGAGCTCGCCGCGGCGGGATTCGTCGAGGCCGCCCACGGCTCCGGTACGCGGGTCAGCCCGGGCGCGGCGCAG
>DUTZ01000479.1 GCA_012841845.1 Actinomycetales bacterium
CTCGTCGTCGTCACCCTCCCCGGCCCCCGCCTCGTCGGCGGAGTACCCGGCCACGAACCGGTCGATCTCCTCCTCGGACACCTCGCCGGCCGCGGCCACGGCGAGGAGCGTGCCCACGGGGAGCATCTCGTCGGAGGGCTCCACGAGGACGCGGCGCAGGGTGCCGGCGCGGGCGGCCTCGACGTCGTTGACGATCTTCGAGGACTCGACCTCGCACAGGACGTCGCCCTTGGCGAAGTCCTCGCCGGGCCGCACGATCCACTCGTTGAGGGTGCCCTCGTCCATGGTCAGGCCCCATTTGGGGATCACGATGGCGAAGATGTCGCTCATCGCTCCGACACCACCTTGCGCACCGCGTCGCAGATGCGGTCCACGTCGGGCATCCACGCGGCCTCGAGCACGGGGCTGAACGGCACCGGGGTGTGCGGCGGGGTGACGAGCTGGACCGGGGCCGTGAGCGAGGTGAGGGCCTTCTGCGCGACCAGGGCGGCCACGTCGTGGGCGAACCCGCAGCGGGCCGCCGACTCGTCCACCACGACGAGCCGGCCGGTGGCGTCGACGGACTCGCAGATGCCGTCCTCGTCGAGCGGCGAGGTGGTGCGCGGGTCCACGACCTCCACCGAGATGCCCTCCTCGGCGAGCCGGTCGGCGGCCTGGTTGGCGCGCGGCACCATGGCACCGAGCGCCACCACCGTCACGTCCGTCCCTCTCCGCGTGTAGTTGGCCACGCCGAAGGGGATGGTGTACGGCTCCTCCGGAACCTCTCCCGACTCGCCGTAGAGCATCTTGTGCTCGCAGAACATCACCGGGTCGTCGTCGCGGATCGCCTGGATGAGCAGGCCCTTGGCGTCGTAGGCCGAGGACGGCACCACCACCTTGAGGCCGGGGACCGAGGTGAAGATGTGGTACGGCGACTGTGAGTGCTGGGCCGCCGCCCCGAAGCCGGCGCCGATCATCCCGCGGAACACCACGGGCGTCTCGGCCTTGCCACCGAACATGTACCGGAACTTGGCGGCCTGGTTGTAGATCTGGTCGAAGCAGACGCCGAAGAAGTCCATGAACATGATCTCGGCGACCGGGCGCAGTCCGGTGAGCGCCGCGCCCGCCGCCATCCCGGCGATCGCCGACTCGGTGATGGGGGTGTCGATCACGCGCTCGGAGCCGAACTGGGTCCACAGCCCCTTGGTCACGCCGAGCACGCCGCCGAGCGCCTCGATCTTCTCGGTCTCGAGGGCCGGGTTGGTGCCGCCGTGGCCGCCGCGCTGGTCCTCGCCGATCACGACGACCCGCGGGTCGGCCTCCATCTCCTGACGGATGGCCTCGCGGACCGCTTCGCTGAAGGTGTTCGCCATGTCGCTCGCCTCTTCTCAGTACGACACGTAGACGTTGGTGGTCAGTTCGGAGACGTCCGGAAGCGCCGCTGCCCGGGCGGCCGTCACGGCGTCGTCGATCACGGCCGCGCACTCGGCGTCGATCGCGTCGAAGTCCTCGAAGGGCACGAGCGCGTCGTCGACCTTCTCCCGCAGCAGCAGGAGCGGGTCGCGCGTCTTGCGCAGCTCGTCCACGTGCTCGGGGGTGCGGTAGAGCATGGGGTCGCCCTCGAAGTGGCCGTACCAGCGCTCGGCCTCGGCGACGATCGTC
>DUTZ01000480.1 GCA_012841845.1 Actinomycetales bacterium
GCCGTCACGGACGCGGTCCGGGCGGCCACCCGGGCGGCGTCGTGCCGGTCCCAGGCGGGGGTCCGCGCGACGTCGGCCTCGGTGAGGCCCTGCAGCACGTCGTCGAAGAGCGGGGCGGGCGTCGGGACGGGCCGGTGGTCGAGGACGAGGATCTCGCCGTCGTGGACCCGCTGTTGGGCCAGTGTCTCGGAGACGGCGAGCGGGCCGCCGGCGAGGCGGGAGAGCTGCCACGACCCGCCCGCGCCGCCGCCCATGCGCGCGTCGACGTCGACCGTCACGGCGGGGCCGGCCGCGGCGCGGACGTGCTCGCGGACGAGGTCCACCACCTCGGGGATCACCGCCACCAGCTCGAGATGGGCGGGCAGGCTCAGGTCGACCCGCGTGGTCCGGCAGACCACCGAGACCCGCCGCTGGTCCAGGGGCTCGACCCCGGCCGCCACGGGCCGCGACCCGCTCTGCTCCGTCACCGCTGTCTCCCCTCCGGGGCGAGCACGGTGACGTCCCCGTGCGGGCCCGTGCTGCCCTACCATCCCGTTCGGCGCGACGACCATTGTCGGTGCCGAGGAGCGTTCGTGGGGGATCCACCCCGCGGCGGTGCGGCCGGGCGGGAGGGGACCCATGGGGGACGTGGTCTTCCCGCGCGCGGAGCGGCCCGAGGCCCCGCCCGTCCCGACCGGGGAGGTCGCCCTGCAGGCGCCGCCGGGCCTGCCGCGTCCCACCCCGCGCCCGCTCCTGCAGACCGTGCTGCCGATCGTCCTGCTCGTGGCCGTGGTCGGCGCGGTGGTGGTGATGATGCGCGGCGGCATGATGCGCAGCCCCCTGGCCATGATGTTCCCGGCGATGATGGCGGTCTCGGCGGTGGGCATGCTGGCGACCACCTTCTCCGGCGGCACGCGGACCGCCGAGACGGACGAGCTCCGCAAGGACTACCTGCGGTACCTGGGCCAGACCCGGGAGACGGTGCGGGAGACGGCGGTCGCCCAGCGCGCGGCCGCCCTGTGGCGCCACCCGGACCCGACCGAGCTGCCCGCGCTCGTGGGCACCGCGCGCATGTGGGAGCGTGACCCCGCCGACGCCGAGTACCTCACCGTCCGCCTGGGCCCGGGCCGCCAGGCCCTCGCGACGCGGCTCGACGCGCCGGACACGGGGCCGGTGGACGACCTCGAGCCGGTGTCGGTGGTGAGCATGCGGCGCTTCGTCCGCGCGCACTCGGTGGTCGACGACCTGCCCGTGGCGCTGGACCTGCGGGCCTTTGCCGCGCTCTCGCTGGACGGCGACGTGGACGTGGTCCGCTCGGCCGTGCGCGCGATGCTCGCGGGGCTGGCCGTCTCGCACGGGCCGGACCGGGTGCGCGTGGCGGTGGCGGCGAGCGAGGGCGATGCGCGGCGCGCCTGGGAGTGGCTCAAGTGGCTGCCCCACCACGAACACCCCGTGTACACCGACGGCGGCGGCCGTGTGCGCCTCACCGAGTTCTCCCTCGGCGGCGTGGAGTCCATGCTCGCCTCGGACATCGTGGAGCGGCCGGCCTTCGCGCCCAGCTCCCCGGCGCGGCCCGGCGTCCCCCACCTCGTCGTGGTGGTGGACGGCGTGGGTGTGTCGGGCGCCGAGCGGATCCTCGCCGAGGACGGACTCGACGGGGTCACCGTCATCGAGGTCTCGGGCAGCCGCGCCGGCCAGCTGCGCGACCTGGCCCTGCGGCGCGGGCTGTGCATCCGGGTCGTCGACGGCCGGGCCCGGCTGTGGAGCCGGGGCGGGGAGGAGGAGGTGGCGCGGCTGGACGTCCTGAGCCCGCCCGAGGCCGAGCGGCTGGCCATGGCGATGGCCCGCTACCGCCTCCCGGACACGGTGACCAACGCCGACGGCTCCACCTCCACCCGGCGGGCGCCGGGGCTGCCCGACCTGTTGGGAATCGGCGTGGCGTCGCAGGTCGACCCGGCGGTGGCGTGGCGACGACGAGGGGAGCGGGACCGGCTCCGTGTGCCCGTCGGGGTGAGCCCCGACGGCGCGCCCGTCGAGTTGGACCTCAAGGAGGCGGCGCACGGCGGCATGGGACCCCACGGCCTGTGCATCGGCGCCACGGGCTCCGGCAAGTCGGAGTTCCTGCGCACCCTCGTCCTCGGCCTGGTCGCCACCCACGACCCGGACTCGCTCAACCTCGTCCTGGTGGACTTCAAGGGCGGCGCCACCTTCCTCGGGCTGGAGTCCCTCGCGCACGTCTCGGCGGTGATCACCAACCTGCAGGCCGAGATCGCCATGGTCGACCGGATGCGGGATGCGCTCGAGGGCGAGCTCACGCGGCGCCAGGAGTTGCTCCGCGCCGCCGGCAACTACGCCAACGTCGGCGAGTACGAGGCGGCCCGGGCCAAGGGCGTCCCGCTCGACCCGCTGCCCGCGCTGCTCGTCGTGGTCGACGAGTTCTCCGAACTGCTCAGCGCGAAGCCCGAGTTCGCCGAGCTGTTCCTCACCATCGGGCGCCTGGGCCGCAGCCTGCACATCCACCTGCTGCTGGCCTCGCAGCGGCTGGAGGAGGGCCGCCTGCGGGGGCTGGACAGCCACCTGTCGTACCGGATCGCGCTCAAGACCTTCTCGGCCACCGAGTCCCGCAGCGTGCTCGGCGTGACCGACGCCTACCACCTGCCGGCCACCCCGGGGGCCGGCTACCTCAAGGTGGACTCCGGCGACCCGGTGCGCTTCGACGCGGCCTACGTCTCCGGGCCGTACGTGGCGGACTGGCGGGTGGACGGCTCGTCGTCGGTCGTCGCCCCGGTCGCCCGCGCCACCCCGCGGGCGTTCACGTCCTGGTACATGCCGGTGCCGACGTCGCCGCCGGCCACGGTCCCCGCGGAGGAGCCGGTCACCGTCGAGGACACCTCGGCCAGCCTGCTCGACGTCCTCGTGGGCCGGCTCGCCGGGCACGGCCGGCCGGCGCACGAGGTGTGGCTGCCGCCGCTCGGGCAGGGCGCCCCGCTCGACGCCGCGGTGGGCACGGAGCCCTCCGGCGACGAGCCGGGCCGGCCGCCCGCGCTGCGCTTCCCCCTCGCGGAGGTGGACCTGCCGTACGAGCAGCGGCGCGACACCTGGGAGGTGGACCTGTCCGGGGGCGACGGCAACGCGGCCGTCGTCGGTGGCACCCGCGCCGGCAAGTCCACCGCCCTGTGCACCCTCGTGCTCTCGGCGGCCGCCACCACCGGGCCCGACCGGCTCTGGATGTACGTCGTGGACCTCGGCGGCGGCCTGCTGCAGGCGGTGGCCGCGCTGCCGCACGTGGGCGGCGTGGCCCGCCGCGGCGAGGAGGAGCGGCTCCGGCGCACCGTCGCCGAGGTGGAGTCGGAGTTCCGCCGCCGGGAGTCGGCGTTCCGGGAGGCCGGCGTGACCTCGGTGGAGCAGGCGCGGCGCCGGACCGTCGAGCGCGACGGGCGGCAGGTCGCCGAGTTCCCCGACGTCCTGCTGGTGATCGACGGGTGGCAGGCCTTCCGCACCGAGTTCGACGACCTCGAGCAGACGGTCCTCGGCCTCGCCGCCGACGGACTCGCCTACGGCGTCCACGTGGTCCTCTCCGCGGGCCGCTGGGCCGACCTCCGCCCCGCGCTGCGCGACGCCCTCGGCACCCGGGTCGAGCTGCGCCTCGGTGACCCCACCGACTCCATGATCGACCGGCGGACGGCCATGACGGTGCCCACCGCGCCCGGGCGCGGACTCACCCGCGACCGCCACCACATGCTCGTCCACCAGCCCC
>DUTZ01000481.1 GCA_012841845.1 Actinomycetales bacterium
ACGGGCCGCGGTCTCTTCCTGTCGCGCACAAGACGCCAACCGCCGGTCAGCAGGTGTGGTGCGTCTCCTGGACCCGGTACACCGGCGTCGGGATGCCCTCCATCCGCGCCTTGAGCTGTAGCGCGAGGTACTTGGAGTAGTGGCGCGACTGGTGCAGATTCCCGCCGTGGATCCACAGCTGCTTCACGTTGGTCGGCTTCCACATGTTGCGCAGCTCCCCCTCCCACGGACCCGGATCGCGCGTGGTGTCGGAGCCGTAGCCCCACACCTTTCCGACCTGGTCCGCGACCTCCTGGGACACCAGGTCCACGAGCCACTGGTTCATCGAGCCGTATCCGGTGGCGTAGACGATCAGGTCGGCGGGCAGCACGCGCTCGCCGTCGAGCTCGACGCCGTCCGGCAGGATCCGCGTCACCTGCCCGCGTTCGAGGGCCACTTCTCCGTCGATCAGGAGCTGGCTGGCACCCACGTCGATGTAGTACCCGGAGCCGCGCCGGAGGTACTTCAGGAACAGGCCCGACCCGTCCTCGCCGAAGTCGAGGTCGAACCCTATGTCCCGGAGCTTGCCGTAGAACTCGGCGTCCTTCTCCGCCATCTGGGCGTAGACGGGGATCTGCGCGTCCGGTAGCAGCCGGTAGGGCCAGGAGGCGAACAGCATATCCGCCTTCTCGGTGGTCACGCCGGCCTCGAGCGCCTCCTCCGAGTAGAGCGGACCGAGCGCGAGCGACATCAGGGACTCGCTCCGCGAGATGTGGGTGGACGAGCGCTGGACCATCGTCACGTCCGCACCGTGATCCCAGAGAGCGGCGCAGATGTCGTGGGCGGAGTTGTTCGAGCCGATCACCACGGCCCGCTTGCCCTCGACGTCGCCCTCGCCGGTGAACTCGGACGAGTGCCACTGGTCGCCGGTGAAGTCCTCGGCGCCGGCGAAGTGCGGGATGTTGGGGTAGCCGGACACCCCGAGCGCAAAGATCAGCTGGGTCGGCCTGAGCTCGATCTCCTCGCCCCGCCGGTCGACGCGGACGCGCCACGTCCCATCCGCCTCGTCGAACTCGGCACCCAGACACTGCGTGCCGGACCAGTAGTCGAGGTCCATGATCGCCGTGTAGTGCTCCAGCCAGTCGCCCACCTTGTCCTTGGCGGGGAACACCGGCCAGTCGTCCGGGAACGGGATGTAGGGCAGGTGGTCGTACCAGACCGGGTCGTGCAGGTGCAGCGACTTGTAGCGCTTGCGCCACGAGTCGCCGGCGCGCTCGTTCTTCTCGACCACGATCGTCGGCACACCGAGCCGCTTGAGCCGGGCCGCGAGGCCGATACCGCCCTGTCCGCCGCCGATGATCACCGCGTAGGGCTGCTCGGTGTAACCGAGCGATTCCCTCCGCTCGGTCTGCTGCTCGAGCCAGGTCCGGCGTCCACGGCGGATGACGTGCTCGACGCCCTTGTCACGGTCGCGGCCCTTCTTCTCCTCGTGCCCCTTGAGTTCCTGCAGCGTGGTGAGAAGGGTCCACGCGCGGCCGTCGCGCAGCCGGAGATGACCCCAGCCGCGGCCCACCGCGGTCTCGAAAGTGATCCACGCCTCGGTCACCCCGTCGGCCTCGGTCGCCGGCTCGGCCAGCGCCCATCCGTCCGGCGCGACGGCGGCCAGTTGGGTTTCGAGCATGTCCCGGATCTCATCGCGCCCCTCGAGGGTCCGCAGGTTCCAGGTGAAGGACACGAAGTCACGCCAGAAGCCCTCGGTCTCGAACATGTCGGCCGCACGCTCGATGTCGCCTGCACGCAGCGCCTCGCCGAACTCCGCCAGCCACGTCTCCACGGCCCGATCGGCACTGCCGGCTCGGGCGGGTGCTTGCGCTGTCTGTGTCATGACCACTCCTTCGGTGTGCTGTAGCGTTTTTCATGACGTAGATCACACTGTGTTCCCGAGGGGGTGGCAATGTCGTTGCACCCGACGTTGCGGTTCTCCGACCCGAAGACCTTCGCGGCCCGGTCGATCGAGGCCCACGAGATCGCGCTGTCCGGCGGAAAGCCGCCCGGCCTGGACGCGCGCGTGCTGCGCGCCTGGCAACGCAGCGGGGACGCGGGAATCTCCCCCGACCAGCAGGCCCCCCGCAGCTTTCTGTCGCGGGACGAGCTCGCGACCGCACGCGAGATGACGCCGCTGCACCCGGTCGCGGCGGAGGTCGTGGCATCGGTGGCGGACACCTCGGCGGCCGGGCGCCACCTCGTCGTCGTCTCCGACACCCGGGGGCGCGTGCTGTGGCGCGCGGGCAGCGCACAGGCGTTGCGCCGCGCGGACTCGATCGCGTTCGCGGAGGGCGCGGACTGGTCCGAGAGGGGCATCGGCGCCAACGGCATCTCGCTGGCTCTCGAATCCGGGGCCCTCACCCACGCCACCGCGGGCGAGCACTTCGTCCGCGCCCACCACGGCTGGACGTGCACCGCGAGTCCGATCAGGGATCGGCGGGGGCGGATCATCGGGGTCCTCGACGTGTCCCACCCGCTGCGGTTCTCGTCGATGGAGACCGCCGCGCTGGTGCGCTGCGGCGCGCGACTCGCCGAGTCTCTTCTCGCCGCGCTACCGCCGTCCCCCGGCGCGGCCGCCGACCCCGGGCACAACGACAACCCCGCCGCCCACGAACCCGGCCACGACCCGGCCGCCCGTTCCAACCCTGTCACCGCGATCCGGCTGCTCGGGTGGAAACCGGCCGTGATCCGGGCGGACGGGACCTCGATTCCGCTCACGCCCCGGCGGGCCGAACTCTTGGCGCTGCTGGCCTCCCGGGAAGCGTGGTCGGCGCGGGCGCTGTCGGAGGCTCTCTACGAGGACCCGACGGCCACCACGACGGTGCGCGGTGAGGTGCGTCGTCTCCGCCGGGCCACCGGGCTGTCGATCGAGTCACAGCCGTACTCGCTGTGCCCGCTCGAGCGCGAGTGCGTGGATTTCCTGCGCGTCGAGCATCCCGACGAGCTCCTCCCGGACTCGGAGATCCCGGCGATCGTTGACCTCCGATACGGGATCTGACCGCAGCGATCCGCCCGGGATCGACGACTCCTCCTCCGACCGGGCATGTGGCGCCGGGCACGACGAGACGGGTGGCACAATCAGCAGGTATGACGCCGGACAAGTCAGGGACCGACCGCGCGCTGCGCCCGCTGGACCAGTCCTCCAAGCTCAAGGACGTCCTCTACGAGATCCGTGGCCCGGTGCTCGCCCGCGCCCACCAGCTCGAGGCGGAGGGTCACCGGATCCTCAAGCTCAACATCGGCAACCCGGCGCCGTTCGGGTTCGAGGCGCCGGACGTGATCATGCGCGACATGATCGCGGCGCTCCCCCACGCGCAGGGCTACTCGGAGTCCAAGGGCATCCTCTCGGCGCGGCGGGCCATCTACACCCGCTACGAGCTCGAGCCCGGCTTCCCCAAGCTGGACGTGGACGACATCTTCCTGGGCAACGGCGTCTCCGAGCTCATCACCATGACCATGCAGGCGCTGCTCGACGACGGCGACGAGGTGCTGATCCCCGCCCCGGACTACCCGCTGTGGACGGCCATGACCTCGCTGGCCGGCGGCACCCCGGTGCACTACCTGTGCGACGAGGACGACGACTGGAACCCGTCGCTCGAGGACATCGCCGCCAAGATCACGCCGCGCACCAAGGCGATCGTCGTGATCAACCCCAACAACCCCACCGGCGCCGTGTACTCGCGCGAGGTGCTGCAGGGGATCGTGGACCTGGCGCGCGAGCACAACCTGCTCATCCTGGCCGACGAGATCTACGACCGGATCGTCTACGACGAGGCGCAGCACGTCTCGATCGCCTCGCTCGCGCACGACCTGCTGGTCCTGACCTTCAACGGCCTGTCCAAGACGTACCGGGTGGCCGGCTACCGGGCGGGCTGGGTCGCCATCACCGGCCCCAAGGCGCACGCGGCCGGCTTCCTCGAGGGCCTGGAGCTGCTCGCCTCGACGCGCCTGTGCCCCAACGTGCCCGCGCAGCACGCCATCCAGGTGGCGCTCGGCGGCTACCAGTCGATCGACGAGCTGATCATGCCCGGCGGCCGCCTGCACGAGCAGCGCGGTATCGCGTGGGAGAAGCTCAACGCGATCCCCGGCGTGAGCTGCGTCCGCCCGATGGGCGCGCTGTACGTGTTCCCGCGACTGGACCCCGAGGTCCACGAGATCCACGACGACCGCCAGTTCGCCCTGGACCTGCTCGAGTCCGAGCGGATCCTGGTCACGCAGGGCACCGGCTTCAACTGGCCGGACCCGGACCACTTCCGGATCGTCACCCTCCCGCCCGGCCGCGACCTCGCCACCGCGATCGAGCGGATCGGCAACTTCCTGGCCTCGTACCGGCAGTAGCGGCCCGCCGCCCGGGGCACGGTGCACGGGGGCCCCCGGCCCGGC
>DUTZ01000482.1 GCA_012841845.1 Actinomycetales bacterium
AGCGCATCGACCCGGCGACCGGCCGCCTCGAGCGGCTCCGCGGCCGGCTGTCCCGCTCCCAGAGCTCGGTGGGCCAGGGCCTGCTCGGGCTGCTCGGCGCCGGCGACCTCGACGAGGACGCGTGGGAGGAGATCGAGGACACGCTCATCCTCGCCGACCTCGGCGCGCCCATGACCCAGCGGGTCGTGGACCGCCTGCGCGAGGACATCGCCACCAAGCAGGTCCGCACCGAGGCGCAGGTGCGGGACCTGCTCCGGCAGGCGCTCATCGACAACCTGCACCCCGAGTACGACCGCTCGCTGCGGGCCCTGCCGCACGAGGGCACCCCGGCCGTCCTGCTCGTCGTGGGCGTCAACGGCACCGGCAAGACCACCACCACCGGCAAGCTCGCCCGCGTGCTCGTCGCCGAGGGGCGCGACATCCTGCTCGGCGCGGCCGACACCTTCCGTGCCGCCGCCGCCGACCAGCTCCAGACCTGGGCCGAGCGCGTGGGCGCCGAGGTCGTGCGCGGCAAGGAGGGCGCCGATCCCGCGTCGGTGGCGTTCGACGCCGTCGCCCGCGGCGTCGAGACCGGCGTCGACGCCGTCCTCGTCGACACCGCCGGCCGCCTGCACACCAAGGCCGGCCTCATGGACGAGCTCGGCAAGGTCAAGCGGGTGGTGGAGAAGAAGACGGCGGTCGACGAGGTCCTGCTCGTCATCGACGCCACCACCGGCCAGAACGGGCTCATGCAGGCGCGCGTGTTCAAGGACGTCGTGGACATCACCGGCGTGGTGCTCACCAAGCTCGACGGCACCGCCAAGGGCGGCATCGTGTTCCAGGTGCAGCACGAGCTCGGCGTCCCGGTGAAGCTCGTCGGCCTGGGCGAGGGGGCGGACGACCTCGCGCCGTTCACCCCGGAGGCCTTCGTCGACGCGCTGCTCGGGAAGTAATCGGGGCCGCCGGCCCGCCTCTACGCCCGTCACCTGATCGTCACAGGGCGGTCCGGCGCGTAACCGACACGAAACACTCCTCGACATCCGTCGCAACACGGCGGCGGAAATCTCATGTCCCACAGGGGAACGATCGGCGTTCCCCTCGGAGACCGAGGAGGCCCACCGGTGACAGGTGAGAGTGTCGTGTGGCTCGCCCAGGAGGCGACGCCGGAGATCGATGCGGGGGACACGGCCTGGATGCTCATGGCGGCATCCCTGGTCCTGCTCATGACGCCCGCGCTGGCGCTGTTCTACGGCGGGATGTCCCGCCAGAAGTCCGTGCTCAACATGATGATGATGTCCTTCGGCGCCATGGGCGTCGTGGGCGTGGTCTACCTGCTGTGGGGCTGGTCGATGTCCTACGGCTCCCAGGACGTCCTGGGGCTGTTCGCCAACCCCTTCGAGCTGTTCGGGCTCTCCGGGGTGATCGGCGACGCCACCGAGTGGGTGGCCTCCGGATCCGGGGCGTACCCGCAGGTGGTCGATGTGGCGTTCCAGGTGACGTTCGCGATCATCACGGTCGCGCTCATCTCGGGCGCCATCGCCGAGCGCGTCAGGTTCGGCACGTGGCTGACGTTCGTCGCCGTGTGGGTGACGCTCGCGTACTTCCCGCTCGCCCACATGGTGTGGGGCGGAGGCCTGCTCTCGCACTCCGAGAGCGGTCTCGCGGCGATGATCTTCGGCACCGTCGATGACGGCGAGGGGGGCCTGGCGGCCGCGGTCGCCCCGATCGACTTCGCCGGCGGCACGGTCGTCCACATCAACGCCGGTGTCGCGGCGCTGGTCCTGGTCCTGCTCGTGGGCAAGCGCCTCGACTTCGGTCGCGTCCCGCTGCGGCCGCACAGCCTGCCGCTGGTCATGCTCGGTGCCGCCCTGCTGTGGTTCGGCTGGTTCGGCTTCAACGCCGGCTCGGCGTTCGGCGCCAACGGCGCGGCCGGCCTGGCCTGGGTCAACACCACCGCCGCCACCGCCGCGGCCATGCTCGGCTGGCTGCTCACCGAGCGGATCCGCGACGGCCACGCCACCAGCCTCGGTGCCGCCTCCGGCGTGGTCGCCGGTCTGGTCGCCATCACGCCGGCCGCCGGCTCGGTCCACCCGCTCGGCGCGATCGCCCTCGGCGCGATCGCCGGTGCCCTCGCCGCCCTGGCCGTGGGACTCAAGCACCGGTTCGGCTACGACGACGCCCTCGACGTGGTGGGCGTGCACCTCGTGGCCGGGCTCTGGGGCACCGTCGCCATCGGGCTCTTCGCCACCGGCACCTTCGACACCGCCCCCGGCGTGTTCTACTCGGGCGAGGGCTGGAAGCTCCTCGTGGTGCAGATCGTCATCGCCCTCGCCGCCCTGCTCTTCACCGCCGTCATGACCGCGATCGCCTGGGCCGTGTGCACGCCGTTGGGCTGGCGCGTGGCGGAGGCGGACGAGCAGGCCGGTATCGACGGCGCCGAGCACGCCGAGACCGCGTACGAGGCCTCGACCAGCGCGCTCATCCGCTGAGCCGGCCACCGACGATCCCCAAGGAAGGACGCACCCGTCATGAAGCTCATCACCGCGATCATCAAGCCGTTCACGCTCGATGACGTCAAGGCCGCCCTCGAGCAGGCCGGCATCCACGGACTCACCATCAGCGAGGTCCAGGGGTACGGCCGCCAGAAGGGCCACACCGAGGTCTACCGCGGCGCGGAGTACGCCGTGGACTTCGTCCCCAAGATCCGCGTCGAGGTGGTGGTGGACGACGCCTCCGCCGCCACCGTGGTCCAGCTCGTCGTGGAGGCGGCCCGGACCGGGAAGATCGGCGACGGCAAGGTCTGGGTGACCCCCGTCGAGTCCGTCGTCCGGGTCCGGACGGGGGAGGAGGGCGAGACAGCCGTCTGAGCAGCTGTAGAGGGGGACGTCACCCCGGGGCCGTACCGGTCCCGGGGTGACGACGTTCACAGACCCGAAACACGCCCGTCCCGCCGGGGTGACACGCGGCGCGCAGGGTGGGAACCGACACCGCCGGGCGGGGCCCGGCGACGCACCAGGGGAGGGGAACGGGATGACGACGACGGCGCACGGTGCACCACGGACGACGCTGACGCGGGGGCGGGCGGACCTCCTCGCCGTCCCCGCGGACCGGTTGCCGGCGGCGGGGCTGCGCGAGGCGTTGTGCGAGCTCTACGAGATCGAGCTGACGTGCCTGGCCGAGGAGGCGGGGATCGGCCCCCGGTCGGGCTTCGCCCTGGTCGCGTTCGGGGGACTGGGCCGCCGCGAGGTCCTGCCCCACTCGGACCTCGACCTGGTCCTGGTCCACGAGCGGCGGCCGAGCCGCGATGTCGGCGAGGTGGCGGACGCCCTCTGGTACCCGCTGTGGGATGCGGGGCAGGGGCTCGACCACAGCGTCCGCACGGTGGACCAGTGCCTGGCGGCGGCGGCCGGGGACGTGTCCGTCGCGTTGAGCCTGCTCGACGCCCGGGTGATCGCCGGCGACCGCGACCTCGGGGCACGTGTCGTGGACGGGGCCCGGCGGCAGTGGCGTCACCAGATCGCGGCCCGGTTCGACGAACTCGTGGCGGCGACCGCGGCCCGTCGCGCCCGCGCCGGGGTGATCGCCCACCGCACGGAGCCGGACCTCAAGAACGGCGCGGGCGGCCTCCGGGACGTCCAGCTCGTCGCCGCGCTGGCGGCAGCGCACCTCACCGACGCCTCCGCCGCGGTGTCCGGGACGGACGTGGCCGCCGCGCACCGGCTGGTCCTGGAC
>DUTZ01000483.1 GCA_012841845.1 Actinomycetales bacterium
GCAGTGGCCGGTGCCTCAGTGGCCGCCTCGGCGACGGTCTCATCGACGACCACCTCGGGGGTGGCCAGCAGATCCTGCTCCCACTCGGCGAGCGGCTCGGCGCCGCCCTCGGGCTTGCTGTCCCCGCGGCCCTGGCCGGCACGTGCCTGCACGCCCTCGGCGACGGCGGAGGCGATGACCTTGGTGAGCACGGTGACGGAGCGGATCGCGTCGTCGTTCGCCGGGATCGGGTAGTCCACGACGTCCGGGTCGCAGTTCGTGTCGAGGATCGCGACGACCGGGATGTTGAGCTTGCGGGCCTCGCCGACGGCGATGTGCTCCTTGTTGGTGTCCACGACCCACACCACGGAGGGGACCTTGGTCATGTCACGCATGCCGCCGAGCGTGCGCTCGAGCTTGTTCTTCTCGCGCGTGAGCATGAGGATCTCCTTCTTGGTGCGACCCTCCAACCCGCCCGACTGCTCCATCGACTCGAGCTCCTTGAGGCGGAGCAGCCGCTGGTGCACGGTCTGGAAGTTGGTGAGCATGCCACCCAGCCAGCGCTGGTTGACGTACGGCATCCCGACCTTGTCGGCCTCCTCGGCGATGGCCTCCTGGGCCTGCTTCTTGGTGCCGACGAAGAGCACGGTGCCGCCGTGGGCGACGGTCTCCTTGACGAACTCGTACGCCTGGTCGATGTACGTGAGCGTCTGCTGCAGGTCGATGATGTAGATGCCGTTGCGGTCGGTGAAGATGAAGCGCTTCATCTTGGGGTTCCACCGACGCGTCTGGTGCCCGAAGTGCGATCCCGCATCGAGCAGCTGCTTCATGGAGATGACGGCCATGATGTGTTGAGGGCTCGTCCGGCTTGGAAGCAGCCGGACCGCGAGGCCCTCGTCCTCGCTTTCTGTGTACCGGGTTATGCCGTTCGGCCGGTCGGCCTCGGGCCCTGGTGTCCGCGCCGGGCCTCACCCCCGTCGGGCGGGGGCACCTACTGGTCCGGCGTCCGGGGGGCCGGGGCTCGTGGAGTCCCGGGGCCCGGATACGGCTCCCGGTGACCGGGTGCCGCAGGACACGCGAAGTCGATCGACGGTGAGTCGACCGCATCGGAGAGCATATCCTCCCCCGGCCCGTGTCACCAAGACGTCCGGGGAGCGCCGCCTGTGGATGCTCGTCCGTCCCGTCCACAGCGGGCGCGCGCGGCGGCCTTTCGGCGGGTCCGGGCCGGTGTACTGATCCCATGACAGGTAGGACCGTCCCACCCCGCCCGACCCGCCGCCTCGCCGTCGCGGTGGCCGGGGCGGTGACGGTGCTGGCGTGCGTCGCGGCCGCGCCGGCCCTCGCGGCGGATCCCCCGCGGCGCGACCTCCGGCTCCCCGTCCCGGGCCCGGCGGTGCCGGTGACGCCGTTCGACCCGCCCGCGCAGCGGTGGCTCCCCGGCCACCGGGGCGTCGACCTGGCGGCGGCAGCGTTCGGGCCGGTGCGAGCGCCGGCCGCGGGGACCGTCTCCTTCGCCGGCCCCGTCGCGGGTCGTCCGGTCCTGGCGATCGATCACGGCGACGGCCTGCGGACCACCTACGAACCTGTCCGGGCGGCGGTACGCGTAGGGCAGGAGGTGGGGCCGGGCCAGGTGGTGGGTCGGGTGCTGCCGGGACACCCGGGGTGCCCGGTCGAGGTGTGTTTGCACTGGGGCGCCCGGTTGGCGGCGGGTGGGCCGGCGGGCGACGACGACGAGTACCTCGATCCCCTCTCCCTGCTGTCGGGGGCCGAGCGTCCGGTCCGGCTCAAGCCGCTGCGGCCGGGCGACGGCGGGCACTGATCCGCATCCGGCCGCCGGGGCGGGCCCCGTCCGCGC
>DUTZ01000484.1 GCA_012841845.1 Actinomycetales bacterium
GACGGCCGCCACGGCGATCCCGGCCGCGGGCACCGCTCGGCGGAGGCGGCGGGCCGGGCTCACGAGCCGGGTCCTCCTGGTCACGATCCGGGTCCGCGGAGGTCGCCTCGCTCCCGCTGTGCGACCCAGCCCTCGTGGGCGATCGCGCGGGCGAGGTCCTGCCTCCAGCCCTCCATCGGCACCAGCCCGACGGCACGCCACGAGGCGTCGGAGAGCACCGAGAACGCCGGCCTCGGGGCGGGGCGCGGGAACTCCTCGGTGGTGCAGGGGCGCACCCGCTCCGGGTCCGCGCCGATCCACGTGAACACCGCCCGCGCGAGGTCGCACCACGTCGCCCGGCCGCCTCCGGCCAGGTGCAGGGTCAGGCCCCGCGCGTCGAACTCGCCCCGGGCCTCCCCACCCACGAGGCCGAGCAGCCGGTCGGCCAGCGACGCCGTGTAGGTGGGCGAGCCCCACTGGTCGTCGACCACGGTGAGCGTCTCGCGCTCCCGCTCGAGGCGGACCATGGTGTCGACGAAGTCCGAGCCGCGCAGCCCCTGCCCGTGGCGCACGGGGCCGGTGTACACCCAGGCGGTGCGCACGATCGTCGTCTCGGGGTACACCGACAGCGCCGCCTGCTCCCCCGCGAGCTTGGTGCGCCCGTACGCGGTCGCCGGCTCGGTCGGGTCGTGCGGCTCGAGCGCCGGGGCGGTGGCCGGGTCGCCCCCGCCGGGGACCTCGCCGGAGAAGACGTAGTCGGTGCTGAGGTGGATCAGCCGGATCCCGCGGTCGCGGCACGCCACGGCCAGCGATTCCACCCCCTCGGCGTTGACCGCGTGGGCGGCGGCCTCGTCGGCCTCCGCGCCGTCGACGTCGGTGTACGCGGCCGCGTTGATCACGACCTCCGGTGCGTGGCGGTCCAGGGCGGAGGCGATCGACGCCGGGTCGGTGAGGTCGAGCTCGTCGCGGCCCACCGCGACCGCGCCGCCGCCGAGCCGAGACCTCGAGTGCTCGTCCAGGTGGTGCCCGAGCTGTCCGCGGCCGCCGGTCGCGAGGATCCGCGGCGACCGGCCGTCGCTCACAGCCTGCGCCCCTTCTCGCGGCGCAGGATCTCGAGGAGGTACGTCCCGTATCCCGACTTCCTGAGTTCCTGGCCGCGGGCGGTGAGCTCGTCGTCGTCGAGATACCCCATCCGCCACGCCACCTCCTCCGGGGCGCCGATCTTGAGCCCCTGGCGGTCCTCGATGGTGCGGACGTAGTTGCCGGCGTCGAGCAGCGAGTCGTGCGTACCCGTGTCCAGCCACGCCGTGCCGCGCGGGAGCACCTCGACCTGCAGGCGGCCCTCGCGCAGGTAATGACGGTTGATGTCGGTGATCTCGTACTCGCCACGATCGGACTTGCTCAGGCCCCGGGCCACGTCCACGACGTCGGCGCTATAGAAGTAGAGGCCAGGGACGGCGAAGTCGGACCGGGGGTTCTCCGGCTTCTCCTCGAGGCTGATCGCGCGGCCGTCGGCGTCGAAGTCGATCACCCCGTACTCACTCGGGTTGGAGACGCGGTAGGCGAACACCGCGCCGCCGTCGAGGTGCGCGAAGCGGCGCAGCTGCGTGCCCATGCCGGGGCCGTAGAAGATGTTGTCGCCCAGGATGAGCGCCACCGGCTCGTCGCCGATGTGGTCCGCGCCCAGGACGAACGCCTGCGCCAGTCCCTCCGGCGCGGCCTGCTCCACGTAGCTCAGGGTGATGCCGAACTGGCTGCCGTCGCCGAGCAGCCTACGGAACTGGGGCGCGTCCTGCGGCGTGGTGATCACCAGTATGTCGCGGATGCCCGCGAGCATGAGCGTGGTGAGCGGGTAGTAGATCATCGGCTTGTCGTACACCGGCATGAGCTGCTTGCTCGTGGCCAGGGTGAGCGGGCTCAGGCGGGTGCCGCTGCCGCCGGCCAGGACGATGCCCTTCATCACGCGCCCTCCTCGAGCACCTTCTCGGTCTGCGCGTACCTCTGCTCGACGCGCTCCTTGACCGGCTCCCACCAGGAGCGGTTCTCGCGATACCAGGCGATCGTCTGCTCGAGGCCCGCCCGGAAGTCCGTGTACCGCGGATCCCAGCCCAGCTCGTCGCGGGTTCCGCGCGCGTCGATCGCATAGCGCAGGTCGTGGCCGGGGCGGTCGGTGACATGGTCGAAGCCCGGGTCGTCGCCGGTGCCGACGACCCCCATGAGGTCGCAGATCATCCGCATCACCTCGAGGTTCGACCGCTCGCCGTCGGCCCCGATGAGGTACGTCCGGCCGTCCCGGCCCGCGTCGAGGACGCGCAGGACCGCCGCGTTGTGGTCGTCGACGTGGATCCAGTCCCGGACGTTGTCACCACTGCCGTAGAGGCGCGGGCGGCGGCCGTCGAGGATGTTGGTGATCTGCCGCGGGATGAACTTCTCCACGTGCTGTCGCGGGCCGTAGTTGTTGGAGCAGTTGCTCAGCGTGGCGCGCACCCCGAAGCTGCGCACCCACGCCCGGACCAGCATGTCCGCGCCCGCCTTGGTCGCCGAGTACGGGCTCGACGGGCTGTATGCCGTCTCCGGGGTGAACTTGGCGGGGTCGTCGAGTTCCAGGTCGCCGTACACCTCGTCGGTCGAGACGTGGTGCAGGCGGGCGCCGTGGCGGCGGCAGGCCTCGAGCACGGTGTACGTGCCCACGATGTTGGAGTGTACGAACGGCCACGGCGTGGCCAGCGAGTTGTCGTTGTGGCTCTCGGCCGCGAAGTGCACCACCGCGTCGTCGGGTCCCGTGAGTTCGGCGACCAGGCGATCGGTGACGGCGGCGTCCGCGCAGTCCGCCTCGACCAACTCCATCCGGTCGCCCGGCAGCCCGTCCAGGCTCGCGCGGTTGGCGGCGTACGTCATCGAATCCAGCACCGTGACCTGCGCGTCCGGACGGTCGCGGATCACGGTGTGGACGAAGTTGGCGCCGATGAACCCGGCTCCCCCGGTGACGACGAGGCGCATGGCTGTAACACTACCGGCCGCGTCGCCCCCGGCCCGCGTGACGCCGGGGGCGGGAGAGCTCAGTCCTCGAGGTCGTCCGACCGCTCCCTCCGCAGCACCCGGTACTTGTCGAGCATGGCGGCTCGGCGGCGGGACTGCGCGTCGGTGGCGGAGGTGTCGCGGGGGATGACGAAGATCTGTTCCTCGGCCGGGATACCAGCGCGGAGCTGGCGCACGCGCAGGACCTCGGCGTCGAGCCTCGCCCCGTAGAGGACCCCGATGTTGACCAGCCACAGCCAGAACAGGAAGACGATGATGCCGGCGAGCGAGCCGTACGTGCGGTTGAAGCTGCCGAAGTTGGTGACGAAGAAGCCGAACCCGGTGGTGGCCACGGCGATCACCGCGAGCGCCGCCGCCGCGCCGAGCGAGAGCCAGTGGAAGCCACGGCCGGAGACGTTGGGCGTGAACCGGTAGAGGATCGCCAGCGCGAGGATCGCCGACAGCAGCGCGCCCGGCCACTTGACCACGCCCCACACGGCGAGCGCCGTCTCGCCGAGTCCGATCCAGTCCCCGACCCGCACGGCGACCGGTCCGGTGAACACCAGCGCCAGCCCGCCGAGGGTCACCAGGACCACGAGCAGGGCAGTGAGCAGCAGTCCCGACGGAAGCAGCCGCCACAGCGGGCGCCCCTCCTCCACCCCGAAGATCGCATTGATCGCGCGGCCGAGCGCCCGCACGTAGCGCGAGGAGGTCCACAGCGCCACGGCCACGCCCACCACGAGCGCGAAACCGGCCGCCTGCGTGGTGACCAGGGCCTCGACGGGGTCCCGGACCGGGTCGAGGATCGCGGGAGGGGCGACGTCCGCGAGCATGCCCATTACGGCGTCGACGGTCACCTGCCCCTGCCCGAGCACGCCGAGCAGCGAGACCACCACGAGGATCGCCGGGAAGAGCGAGAGCACGCCGTAGAACGCGAGCGAGCCGGCGAGGTCGGGCCCGCGGTCGCGGAGGAACTCGACCACCGAACGCACGAGTACCAACCGCACCGTGTGCAGCCGCCGCCGCGCAGTGGGCGCCCGCTGCGTACTGGACTTACGGGGCACGCCGGCTTCTCGGTTCGGCGGCTCGCCCTCTGTGCTCATAACCGGATTGTGACCCCCGGAGCGGGTTGTGACGGCGAGGCCCGCGGGCCCAGGATCAACCTCGGTCCCGGGCCTGTTCCGCCTGGGCGTCCCGACGGATGTCGGCGGCGTCGTCGATGGTCCGGCGCCGCTTCTCCTCGGCCTTGTCGCTGGCGGCGGTGTCGCGGGGCGGCAACTGGATGGTCTCCTCGGCCTCCATGCCGGCCTGTAGTTCGCGGGCGCGCTCGACCTCGGCGTCGACCTCGGCGCCGAAGAGGAACGCGTTATTGGTGATCCACAGCCACAGCAGGAACACGATGATCCCGGCGAGCGAGCCGTAGGTCGCGTTGTAGCTGGAGAAGTTGGCCACGTAGAACCCGAAGGCAGCGGTGGCGAGCGCCCACACGAGCAGGGCGACCACGGCGCCGAGCGAGATCCACCGGAAGTTGGGTTGCTTGACGTTGGGGGCGAAACCGTAGAGGACGGCGAGGATGACGACGACGACGAGGACCAGCGCGGGCCACTTGGCGATGCCCCAGACGGTGACCGCGGCCGAGCCCAGCCCGATGAGGTCCCCGACCCACTGGGCGATCGGTCCGCTGATGACCAGCATGAGGCCCGCGAGGCAGACCAGGAGCAGAAGCACGGCGGTCAGGGCGAGCATCGCGGGCTTGAGCTTCCACACCGGCCGCCCCTCCTCGACCTCGTAGATGCGGTTCATGGCGCGGCCGAACGCGCCGACGTAACCGGAGGCCGACCAGAGTGCGCCGAGCAGACCGGTGACCAGGGCGAAGCCGGCGGCGGGGGTGTTGACCAGCCCGTCGATGGGGCCGCGCACCGCGGCGAGCGTCTCCTCGGGGGCGGCGCCCTCAAGCAGTTCCATCACCGCGTCCACGGTGGCCTGCCCCTGGCCGAACACGCCGAGCAGCGACACCACGGCGAGCAGCGCGGGGAACAGCGAGAGGACGGCGAAGTAGGTCAGGGACGCGGCTAGGTCGGTGCACTGGTCGCGGCTGAACTCTCCGACGGCCCGCTTGAGACCGATTTTCCACGCCTTGCCCCGCAGGTCCGTCGGCGAAGACGGCTTACCCGCGTCCGGGTCGGCAGCCGGGCTGGGCTTGTCGGTGATGTCGCGATCGTCGTCGTGGGTGTTCGATGTACTCGTCGTCATATCCCGCGATACTCCCACCACCCGGTGCACTCCGCATCCGGCGACGGCCGCCGCCCGCGCCCGGCAACGGTTGACTCCGCCCATGACGCGCCTACTCTCGGGTCCATGAAGCTCACCGAGGAACTGGAAGCGAAGTTCAACGCGCAGATCACCCTCGAGTTCGAGGCCAGCCTGGTGTACCGCCAGTTGGCGATCGAGATGGATCTCATCGACCTGCCCGGGATGGCCACGTGGCTGCGGCGGCAGGCGGACGAGGAGATCGTCCACGCCAACAAGTTCATCGATCACCTCGATGCCCGCGGCAACCACCCGCGGATCGGCGACATCGCCGTGGGCGGGCTCGACGGGGCCGACGACCCCAAGAAGGCCTTCGAGATCGCCCTCGAGCACGAGCAGAAGGTCTCGGAGTCCATCCGCGACCTCTACCGTGCGTGCGACCAAGCTGGCGACATCGACTCGAACCCGCTGCTCAACTGGTTCCTCTCCGAGCAGATCGAGGAGGAGTCGACGATCGACGAGATCCTGGGCCGCCTCGATCACACCGGCGACGACGGTCCGGGGCTGCTGCGCTTGGACGCCGAGATGGCCGAGCGGCCCAACCGCGGCACCGAGGAGTGACCACGGCGGGGTGAACCCGGCGGGGTGAGCCCGGACGCGTGAGCAGCGCCACATCCGCAGCGGATGCGGCCGCGGGAGCGCTGCGCTATCCTTTTTGTTGTCACGTCACATACTCGTGGCGCATGAGCGACCATCAGACGATCAGCAGACGACCAGAGGAGTTCCACCATGAGCCTGTCCAACGCCATCCTCCGCGGAGTCACCGGCGCCTTCATCCTCAACTCGGGCCTCGGCAAGCTGAACCTGCCCACCGAGGCCGCGCAGGGCATGCAGGGCTTCGCCGCGACCGGCGTCCCGCAGCTCGCCAAGATGGACCCGGACACGTTCGGAAAGTTCATCTCGTACTCGGAGATCGGCGTGGGCACCGCGCTGCTCACCCCGTTCGTCCCCAAGAAGATCGCCGGCGCAGCGCTCGGCACCTTCTCGGCAGGCCTGCTCTCGATGTACTTCCGCAACCCGTCGATGACCGAGTCCGACGGCGTCCGCCCCACCGAGGAGGGCATGACGCTCGCCAAGGACGTCTTCATGGCCGCCATCGCGGGCGCGCTCCTCACGAGCAAGTAAGACCTCGATGGGCGGCGACCCCCTTGGTGAGCAGTTGGCCTTGTGAGCGCAAGGTCACCTGCACACCACGTCTGAACTGGGGCGATCCCACACAGCAGGCAGTAAGCTCAGCCGACGGAGGCGATGGCCGCGAGGATGTCGTCGGCGAGGTCCGCCCGGCAGACGACGAGGTCCGGCAGGTAGGTGTCCTCGACGTTGTACTCGAGGGGCGACCCGTCCACCCGCACGGCGACGAAGCCCCGCGCGAGCGCGACGCCCGCCGGCGCCGCCGAGTCCCACTGATACTGGCCGCCGGCGTGGATGTACGCGTCGGCCTCGCCGCGCACCACGGCCGCGGTCTTGGCGCCGGCGGAGCCGAGCGGCGTGAGGTCGCCCCCCACGGCCTCGGCCACCGCGTCGGCGAAGGCGGGAGGCCGCGATGCCGA
>DUTZ01000485.1 GCA_012841845.1 Actinomycetales bacterium
CCTCGAGGGCACCACCCTGGCCGCGCTCGCCGAGATCGCCGGCGCCGAGGGGGTGCCGGTGCGGCGCGAGCGGCTGCTCGTCACCGACCTGCTCGCCGCCGACGCCGTGTGGCTGCTCTCGTCGGTGACGCTCGCCGCCCGGGTCCGCCGGATCGACGACGTCACCCTCCCCGCGGCCGAGCCCCCGGTCGACGTGGCCGGGATGGTCGACCGCGCCGTCGGCCGGGCCTGACCTCCCGCCGCCGCGGGGGTGGCCTCGGGGGAAGCAGAAATTACCGAACCTGCTCCATTTTCCGCTGGATCGGGCGTTTTCCCTGGTAGTGGTGGCCAAGGCCACACCGAGCGCCCATTGAGTCCGCATACCCGCAGGCGTATGGTCCGGATCATGTCCGTCTGATCGGGCGGGCGCGGCGTCGTCGAGCAGGAGCGCGGACCATGGATGTCCTCGACATCTCCCGGTGGCAGTTCGGGATCACCACCGTCTACCACTTCATCTTTGTCCCCCTCACCATCGGCCTGGCGCCGATGGTCGCGATCATGCAGACGGTGTGGCACGTCACCGGCAAGCAGGGCTGGTACCGGGCGACGAGGTTCTTCGGCAAGCTCTTCCTCATCAACTTCATCCTGGGCATCGTCACGGGCATCGTCCAGGAGTTCCAGTTCGGCATGAACTGGTCGGAGTACTCGCGCTTCGTGGGCGACGTCTTCGGCGCCCCCCTCGCGCTCGAGGGCCTGGCCGCGTTCTTCCTCGAGTCCACGTTCCTCGGCCTGTGGATCTTCGGCTGGGGCCGCCTGCCCCGGGTCGTGCACCTGGCCTCCATCTGGATGGCCGCGATCGGCGTCAACCTGTCGGCGTACTTCATCATCGCCGCCAACTCGTTCATGCAGCACCCGGTGGGGGCGGTGTACAACCCGGAGACCGGCCGCGCCGAGCTCACCAGCATCTGGGCGCTGCTCACCAACCCCACCGCCCTCGCGGCGGTCCCGCACACCATCGCCGGCGCGTTCCTCACGGCGGGCACCTTCGTCGCCGGCATCGGCCTGTGGTGGATGGTCCGCGCCATGCGCCGGCAGAAGGAGCTGCTCGCCGTGACCCCGGGCGGCGAGGCCACCGAGGCCGCCACCGCCGAGGCCGCCGAGAAGGAGACCCAGGCCCGCGACCTGTTCCGGCCCGTCACGCGCATGGCGCTGTGGGTCATGATCATCTCCGGCGCCGCGCTCATCGTCACCGGCGACATCCAGGGCAAGCTCATGTTCCAGCAGCAGCCCATGAAGATGGCCTCGGCCGAGTCGCTCTGCCAGACCGAGACCGACCCCAAGTTCTCCATCCTCACGGTGGGCACGCACAACAACTGCGACTCGGTGGTCCACCTCATCGAGGTCCCGTACGTCCTGCCGTACCTCGCCGAGGGCAGCCTCAGCGGCGTCGAGCTGCAGGGCGTCCAGGGCCTGCAGGCTCAGTACGAGGAGCAGTTCGGCCCCGGGAACTACACGCCGAACCTCTTCGTCACCTACTGGAGCTTCCGCGCCATGATCGGCCTCGGGGTGGGGTCGGCCGCCCTCGCCGTCGTGGGGCTGTGGGTGACCCGCCGCAGGGCGCCGATCCCCGACAAGCCCTGGCTGGGGCGGCTGGGGATCGCCGCGATCCCGTTCCCGTTCCTCGCCAACTCGGCCGGCTGGATCTTCACCGAGATGGGCCGCCAGCCGTGGGTGGTGCACCCGCACCCCACCGGCGACCCGATGATCAGCCTCCTCGTGAGCCAGGGCGTCTCCGACCACCCCGCCTGGCTGGTCACGCTCTCGCTCACCGGGTTCACGCTCGTCTACGGCTTCCTCGCGGTGGTGTGGTTCGTCCTCATCCGCCGCTACACCATCGAGGGGCCGCTCGAGCACGACACCGAACCGCACCTCGAGGCGCCGGATGACGACGACGCCGACCGTCCGCTGTCCTTCGCGTACTGACACGGGAGCTCACCATCATGGGTCTTCAGGAACTCTGGTTCGTCCTCATCGCCGTCCTCTTCCTCGGCTACTTCCTCCTCGAGGGCTTCGACTTCGGCGTCGGCATCCTCATGCGCGTCCTCGGCCGCGGCCCCGACACCCCGGAACGCGACCGCCGCCGGCGCGCGGTGCTCAACACCATCGGCCCGGTGTGGGACGGCAACGAGGTCTGGCTGCTCGTCGCCGGCGGCGCGATGTTCGCCGCCTTCCCCGAGTGGTACGCCACCCTGTTCTCCGGCTTCTACCTGCCGCTGTTCCTCATCCTGCTCGCCCTGATCTTCCGGGCCGTGGCGATCGAGTTCCGCGGGAAGGTGGACGACGCCGCCTGGCGCCGCCGCTGGGACCACGCCATCTTCTGGGGCTCGGTCGTGCCCGCGCTGCTGTGGGGCGTGGCCTTTGCCAACATCGTCCGCGGCGTGGCGATCGACGCCGACAAGCAGGTCACCGGCACGCTGTTCGACCTGCTCAATCCCTACGGTCTGCTCGGCGGGCTCGTCACCCTCGGCGTGTTCACCCTCCACGGCGCCGTCTTCCTCGGCCTCAAGACCTCCGGCGACCTGCGCGCCGAGGCGGTCCGGATCGCGCGGTTCCTCGCGCCGGTGGTGCTCGTCCTCGGCGGGATCTTCGCCGTGTGGACCCAGCTCGCCCACGGCCACGCCTGGACCTGGGCCGCGGTCGCGGTGGCCGCCGCCGCGCTCGTCGGGGTCGTGGCCGCCGTCGCCGCCGACCGCGAGGGCTGGGCGTTCGCCGGCACGAGCCTGGCGATCACCGCCGTCGTGGTGCTGCTCTTCGGCTCGCTCTTCCCGGACGTCATGCCCACCACGCTCGCCGACGGCGTGAGCCTGACCGTCGAGAACGCCTCGAGCTCGCACTACACGCTCGTCGTGATGACGTGGGCCGCCGCGTTCCTGACCCCGGTCGTGCTGGTCTACCAGGGCTGGACGTACTGGGTGTTCCGCGCGCGCATCTCCGAGGACCACATCCCGCCGTCCATCGGGCTGCGCCCGGCCCGCGCGGCCCGCGCCGCCCGCACCACCGGCTCCGCCGGCGGCGGCGAAGCCGACGTCACCGAGGACTGACCCGCGGTGGCGGCGCCCCTCGACCCGCGGCTGGTCCGCGC
>DUTZ01000486.1 GCA_012841845.1 Actinomycetales bacterium
AGCCACCGGGCCCGCCCGACGTGGCCCGACGACACCGACGCCGCCCACCGCGCCCGCTCCGGCTCGACCTGCCCCTCGGCGAGCAGCACCCGCTCCACGGCGGCGGCACCCGGCTGGCGCAGCGCGACGTTCCGGGACCGCGACCGCAGGGTCACCATGATGTCCATCGGGTCCGTCGTGGGCGAGCACAGCAGGAACACGGTGCGGCTCGGCGGCTCCTCGACCACCTTGAGCAGGGCGTTGCCCGACTGCTCCGTGAGCCGGTCCGCCTCCTCCACCACGACGATCTGCCAGCGGCCGGTGCCGGGCCGGCTGGCCGCGCGGTGGATGGTCTCCTTGACGTCCTTGAGCAGGATGTTGACGCCCTGCGGCGCGAGGTGGTGGACGTCGGCGTGCGTCCCGGCGAGCACCGTGTGGCAGGCGCGGCACTCGCCGCAGCCCACGATCTCCGGGTGCTCGCACTGCAGCGCGGCCGCGAAACACGTGGCGGCGACGCTGCGCCCGCTGCCGGGAGGCCCGGTGAACAGCCAGGCGTGGACCATCCGCGGGTCCGACCCCTCCCAGCCCTGGCCGGGGACCCGGGCGCGCGCCGCCAGCGCCGCGGCGGTCAGCTCCGCCACGGCGTCCTCCTGACCTGCGAGCCGTTCGAACACCCCGGGCATGGCACCACACTAGCCGTGGCCTCCGACACCGCACCTCCCCGCGGCGGCGTCCGCGCACTACGCTGGGACCGATGGAGCGTTGGGTCAGGCTGTTGCGGTGGCTATGGACCACCCCGTGGCCCGTCTACGCCCTGACGATGTTGCAGGCCAACATCATCGGCGCCGTCTTCGTCTTCGCCTTCCTCCGCTTCGTCCTGCCGATGGACCGCTTCCTCGACCTCGACGACTTCCGGTTCATCAACCAGTACCTCTTCATCGGCTACCTGGTCCTGGCCTTTGTCGCCGGCACCCTCGCCTCGACGTGGCTCATCATGCCGGTGCTGCGCGCCGACCGGGTGGGCGGCGCGTTCGACGGCGCGGTGCGCAGCCGCGCGCTGCGGATCCCCTTCCACCAGTCGCTCCTGTCCGCCGTCATCTGGACCATCGGCACCCTGGTGTTCGTGGCGGCCAACGTGGGCCACTCCCCGCGGCTCGCGCTGGTGGTGGCGGTGACGAGCATGCTCGGCGCCGGCACCACGTGCCTCATCTCGTACCTCCAGGCCGAGCGGATCATGCGGCCCATCACCGTGCGCGCGCTGGCCCAGGGCGTCCCCGTGGACCGGCGGGTGCCCGGCGTCCGGCGGCGCATCTTCCTGGGCTGGGGGTTGACGACGGTGATCCCGGTCGCCGGCATCCTGCTCATCATCGCGGGCCAGTGGGCGGGGATGTTCGGCCCCGACGCCGGGCTCATCCTGGTGGCCCTGGCCGTGCTGTCCTCGGTGGCGGTCATCGCCGGCGCGATCGGCATGAGCCTGGTCTCCGACTCGATCGCCGACCCGGTCCGCGAGATGCAGGCCGGGGTCAAGCGGGTCGAGAAGGGCGACCTCGAGGCGCGCGTGACGATCTACGACGGCTCCGAGATCGGCCGCCTGGGCCAGGGCTTCAACGAGATGGTGGCCGGCCTGCAGGAGCGCGAAGCCATCCAGGACCTCTTCGGCCGCTACGTCGGCGAGGACGTGGTGCTCCACGCCCTCGAGCGCGGCACGGAGCTGGGCGGGCAGGAGCGGGAGGTCGCCGTCCTCTTCGTGGACCTCACCGGCTCCACCGAGTTCGCCGCCGCCCACGAGCCCGCCGAGGTGGTGGCGATGCTCAACGAGTTCTTCCGCATCGCCGTCGACGCCGTGGACTCCAACGGCGGCTACATCAACAAGTTCCAGGGCGACGCCGTCCTCGCCGTCTTCGGCGCGCCCGTCGAGGTGGAGAACCAGGCCGGCCGCGCCCTGCGCGCCGCCCGCGAGCTGCAGCACCGCGTCTCCGAGCTCACCCCGCTGTCCGCCGGCATCGGCGTCTCCTACGGCACCGTCATCGCCGGCCACATCGGCCACGCCAAGCGCTTCGAGTACACGGTGATCGGCGACCCGGTCAACGAGGCCGCCCGACTCACCACCCTGGCCAAGTCCGAGCAGGGGCGGGCCCTGGCCTCGGCCGCCGTGATCCGGCACGCCGACGCCCCCGAGGCCGCCCGCTGGGTGCTGGGCCGCAGCGTCGAACTGCGCGGCCGCGGCGTCAT
>DUTZ01000036.1 GCA_012841845.1 Actinomycetales bacterium
CCGCAGTGCACCCGCGACGAGCGGCACCGCGAGCAGGCCGGCCTGACCTTCACCGGCGCCCCCGCCGAGGTGGCCACCGAGATCTCAGGGCCGATCGCCGTGCACCTGGAGGTGGACCACGACGCCGTCGACGGCCACTGGTCCGTCGCCGTGTCCGACGTGGCGCCCGACGGCCGCTCCACGCAGCTCACCAACGGCCAGGTGGTGACGAGCCTGCGCGAGGTGGACCGCGACGGCTCCACCGTCCTGCCCGACGGCGTGTACGCGGACCCGCGGCTGAGCCTGCGCCGCGACCGCGCGCAGCCCGTCCGGCCGGGGGAGCGGGTGACCCTGGAGATCCCGACCCTGCCGGTCTCCGCCGTGCTGCGGCCCGGCCACCGGCTGCGCGTGTCCGTCTTCGCCGGCAACCTGCCGCGCGGACTCGCCCTGGGGCCCGCGCTGCACGAGGGGGCGCTCGCGCCGCAGCGGCTACGGCTCGACCCCGCCGCGCCGAGCTGGGTGGTGGTGCCGACGGTGCCGGCGGGCTGACGACGGGGCTCCCGGGACCCGGCGCCGGGCTCCCGGCCCGCCCGGCTCCCGAACCAAGCAAGTGCTTGGTAGGATGCCTGGCATGACCGAGAGCAGCAGGCCCGCGTCGGAGCTGACCGACGACGAGTTCGCCGCGGAGTTCCGCGACTGGCTGGACGCCAACCTCGTGGGCGAGTTCGCCGAGATCAAGGGCGCCGGTGGCCCCGGCAGCGAGCACGAGTTCTTCCCCCAGCGCCTGGCGTGGGAGAAGCACATGGCCGAGGCCGGGTGGACCTGCGTGGGCTGGCCCGTCGAGCACGGCGGCCGTGGCGCCTCGCTGAGCCAGCAGGTGCGCTTCCACGAGGAGTACGCCAAGGCCGACGCCCCCGCGCGCGTGTCCCACCTCGGCGAGACGCTGCTCGGGCCGACGCTCATCGCGCACGGCACGCAGGAGCAGAAGGACCGGTTCCTGCCGAGGATCGTCGACGTGACCGAGCTGTGGGCCCAGGGCTACTCCGAGCCCAACGCCGGCTCCGACCTCGCCAACGTGGCCACCACCGCCGAGCTGCGCGAGGACGGCAAGTGGCACATCAACGGGCAGAAGGTGTGGACCTCGCTCGCGCACCTGTCCCAGTGGGTCTTCGTGGTGGCCCGCACCGAGGAGGGCACGAGCCGCCACAAGGGCCTGAGCTTCCTGCTGGTCCCGCTGGACCAGCCCGGCGTCGAGATCCGGCCCATCCAGCAGCTCACCGGCACCAGTGAGTTCAACGAGGTGTTCTTCGACGACGCCGTGACCGACGCGACGATGATCGTCGGCGAGCGCGGCGAGGGCTGGAAGGTGGCCATGACGCTGCTCGAGTTCGAGCGCGGCGTCTCCACCCTGGGCCAGCAGGTGGGCTTCGCCCGCGAGCTCCAGCAGATCGTGGACATGGCGCGGGAGAACGGCGCCGCCGACGACCCGGCCGTGCGTGAGCGCATCACCCGCGCGTGGATCGGTCTGCGCGTCATCCGCGCGCACGCGCTGCGCACGCTCGCCGAGCGCGACGCCACCGGCGGCAACGCCTCCGCCGCCAAGCTGCTCTGGGCCAACTGGCACCGCGACCTCGGCGAGCTGGCGATGCTCGTCCAGGGCGCCGCCTCGCTCACCGGGCCCACGCACACCTCCGAGGGCGCCGCCAACGACCTGCGCGACCCGGAGCACCTCGAGCTCGCCGAGTGGCAGCGACTCTTCCTCTTCACCCGCTCCGACACCATCTACGGCGGGTCCAACGAGATCCAGCGCAACATCATCTCCGAGCGCGTGCTCGGACTCCCCCGAGAAGCCCGTCCCGTGACCAAGGAGACCGCATGACCGACCGCCCCGTGTCCCCGCTCGCCACCGTCCCCGAGGAGACGCCCGGCCACGGGCTGCTCGCGGGCAAGAAGGTCGTGGTGACCGCCGCCGCCGGCACCGGCATCGGCTTCTCCGCCGCCCGCCGCGCCGCGCTCGAGGGCGCCGACGTCCTGGTGTCCGACTTCCACGAGCGGCGCATGAACGAGGCCCGAGACGCCCTGGCCGCCGAGTTCCCCGACCAGCAGATCGAGGCCCTGACCTGCAACGTCCAGTCCACCTCGGACGTGGACGCCCTCATCGCCGGCGCCGCGGAGAAGCTCGGCCGGATCGACGTGCTGGTCAACAACGCCGGCTTCGGCGGCGAGGGCGAGCTCGTCGACATGAGCGACGAGGACTGGGACCGCGTCCTGGACATCACCCTCAACGGCACGTTCCGCGCCACCCGTGCCGCGCTGCGCTACTTCCGCGACGTGCCGCATGGCGGCGTGATCGTCAACAACGCCTCCGTGCTGGGCTGGCGCGCGCAGCGGGCGCAGGCCCACTACGCGGCCGCCAAGGCCGGCGTCATGGCGCTCACCCGCTGCTCGGCCATCGAGGGCGCGGACTTCGGCGTGCGCATCAACGCCATCGCGCCGTCCATCGCGCGTCACAAGTTCCTCGAGAAGTCGGCCTCGGCCGAACTGCTCGACGAGCTCGCCTCCAAGGAGGCCTACGGCCGCGCCGCCGACGTGTGGGAGGTGGCCGCCACCATCGCGATGCTGGCCAGCGACTACACCACGTACCTCACCGGCGAGGTCGTCTCCATCTCGTCGCAGCGCGCCTGACGCCGGCCGCGCCGCCGGCGGTCACTCGGCGTCGCGGACCTTCTCGACCTGCGCGGCGAAGATCTCCTCGGCGGCGTCGGTGAGCGCTGCCTCGTCGCGGGAGCCGTCGGGGGACTCGGCGGTCACGAGGATCATGCGTTCCCGCTCGACGCCGGTGAGCAGGACGGTGGTCCCGCCGGGCATGAGGTCGGCCATCGAGATGCCCTCGACGGTGGGTCCGTCGCCGGACATCTCGTACTTCAGGGCCCGGAAGTCGTCCACGTTACCGGGGGCGTCCGCCTGGATCTCGGAGGTCCGGGTGGTGATGGTCATGGTTCCCATACCGAACAGTTCGCTCGTCACGGTGACCTCTCCACACGCGTCGAGGTCCTCGTTCTTGAACCCGGCGTTGCTGGTGTCCTCGGAGACGGTGAGCACGACGGTCGACGACTGGCTCATCGAGGTCTTGATCGCCGAGGTGGCGGGATCGAGCCGCTCGATGCCGACGGTCATGTCGGCGTCGCACTCGGGCGGATCCACGGCGACGTTCTGGTCGGTGGTGGCGTCGAGCATCTCCTTGACGTCCTCCAACGGGACGGTCTCGGCGCCGAAGGTGTGGCCGGCCACGGTGACGTCGGAGAGCAGCAGCTCGGCGGGGGCCGCCGCGGGCGGCTCGTCGGAGGCGAGGACGCCGCCGAGCGCGCCCTGCCCGTCCGAGCCACAGGCGGCGAGCAGGACACACGAGGAGAGCAGGGCGGAGGCCGTGAGGGAGCGCGATCGCATGAGGGAAGGTTAACGCGGCACGCTCCCCCGCGGGGAGGGCTCCGGCGGCTCAGGCGGCCTTGATCTTGTCCACCTGCTTGGCGAAGGCGTCCACGGCGACCTGGCGGGCGGCGTCGGTGGCCGCGGGGTCGATGGGGGTCGTGGAGACGGAGATGCCGATCCCGCGCACGATGCCGGTCACCACGATGCTGGTCGTGGGCTGTTCTTCGCCGCCCATGTCGATGGTGGACTCCTGCTGGACGGCGGCGAACTCCTCGACGTCCTCGGGGGCCTCGTCGGGCAGGGGCGTGTTGCGGGTGGCCATCTGGACCTCGCCGCCCTCGACGGGCATGGTCACGGTGACCTCCGGGCAGTTCTCGACGAGGTCGCGCTGGCCCTTGAGGCCGTCGGGCATGGTCGTCACGGTGACGCCGACGACCGCGTCGCCGGACCGGCCGTGCTGGAAGGCGCTGGTGCCGGGGTCCTTCTGGGCGTCGAGCGCGGTGGGGTTGAAGGCGGAGCACTCGGGCGGTTCGATCCGGGCGCCCTCGGCGATGCCGCCCATGGCGGAGACGCCGGCCTCGAGCTCCTCGGCGGGGACGGCGACCAGTGCGAGCTCGGGGGCGTCCTCGGCGTTGAGGACCAGCTCCTCGACCGGCACGTCCGGCGCGTCCCCGGAGTCGGCCCCGGGGGCGTCGGCCCCGTCCTCGGACGCGCCGTCGGCCCCCTGGTCCTGGGCCGTGGTCTGGTCGGCGGCGCCCTCGTCGTCGTTCCCGGTCTCGCCGATCGTGCAGGCGGTGAGGGAGGCGGCGAGGCCGAGCGCGGCGACGGCGGCGAGTGCGCGGTGGCGCAGCGGGCGGGCGGTCGTGAGCGTGGAGGTGCGCATGCCCCGCAGTGTAGGGATCAGCGGGTCACGGTGAGCGAGACGCGCCCCTCGCGGTCCGAGCGGACGACCAGCTTCTGGGCGTCCGGCGCGGAGACGACGTGCCCGCCGTCGACGGTGACGCGGTAGCCGTCGGGGTACTGGCGGCGGGGGACGGTGACGACGGTGTCGGACCCCGGCCCGAAGGCGGGTCCGCCGCCGGCGCGCGCGGTGTCCCACTCGAGGCGGAACACGCCGGCGGCGGGGTCGAAGCCGTAGGAGACCGGGATGCCGGAGACGGCGGTGGGCCGCGGCGCGGAGAGGGCGTGGAGCTTGGCCTGGTCGGCGTGCGCGGCCGGGTCGGGGACGTGGGCGTCCATGATGATCCCCTGCTCGCCGGGGCCGGAGGTGGTGGGGTCGCCGCAGTCGCAGTAGGCCCAGTACTGCCAGCCGATCATGCGGCGCTCGGCGGCGCGGACGACCGGGGTGATGGTCTCGGGGTTCTTCTTGGCGCCGTACTCGGTGAGCAGCACGGGGGCGTCGTCGCGGCCGGCGCGCTCCTGGGCCATGGCGATGGTGTGCTCGTCGAGGATCTCGCAGCCCACGTTGACGCCCACGGTGATGGCGGGGATGCAGTAGGAGTGGAAGCTCAACGCCTGTCCGGGCACGCCGGGGGCGGGGGCGTTGACCTGGGCGCCGGGGTTGGAGACGGCGAAGGGCTCGTAGAAGACGGGCGTGTGGGGGTCGGCGGCGCGGATGGCGTGGGCGGCCTTGCGGTGCAGGTCGCCGAGCCGGGCGTTCTGGTCCACGCAGAGGGCCTCGGTGAAGCAGCCGGGCCAGTTGAACCCGGGCATGGGCTCGTTGAGGATGTCGTAGCCCATCACGCCCGGCTCGCCGGCGAAGAACCCGGCGACGTGCCCCCACATGGCGGCGTAACGGTCGAGCAGTCCCACCCCGCCGGGGCCGGGCGCGTTGTGGAGGAACTCCTCGTACTGCCGCAGCAGGGCGGGCATGAAGAACATGTTGGCGGGGAAGCCCAGGCGCGGTTCGGCGGGCCAGTCGTGGACGGTCACGGCCCAGTCGGGCGCGAACTCGCCCTGGAAGCGCTCGTGGTACTGGTCCTGGTGGCTGTCGAGCAGCACGCGGATGCCCCGCGCGTGCAGCAGCCGCGCGGTGTCGCGGACCTGCGCGAGGTAGGCGTCGTCGTACTCACCCGGGCGCGGTTCGACGCCCTTCCAGATGATGCCCAGCCGCACGCTGTCGAAGCCCTCCGCGGCGAGCAGGTCGGCGTCGGCGGCGTCGAAGCCCAGGGAGGCCGGGGTGTAGGGGGCGTGTTTGGCCACCACGTTGACGCCGTGGGTGATGACGACACGGCCGCGCTCGTCCACCAGCCACCGGCCCGCGGTGGAGACGGGCCCGGCGGGGTCGGGGCCGGGGGCCGGTGCCCCGGTGGCGGGGGAGGGGACGACGACGAGGGCGACCGCCGCGACGAGGGAGGTCACGAGCGTGGTGAGTCGGTCGCGCAGGCGCATGGCGGTCCCCGATCTGATGCCGTTCTGCTGTGTCTCGCACCCTAGACCGGCGGTACGACACGGAAGGCGGGTTCGCCTCGGCCGTTCCCCGCTGCCTAGCAAATGCTTGGTTGGTAGACTGCCCGCATGACGAGCACGACCCGCCGCGAGGAATTGCTGGCGCTGGCCGCCGGCCTCTTCGCCGAGCGCGGCCTGCGCGCCACCACGGTGCGCGACATCGCCGACGCCGCCGGGATCCTCTCCGGGAGCCTGTACCACCACTTCTCCTCCAAGGAGGCGATCGTCGACGAGATCCTCCGCGGGTTCCTCGACGCGCTGTTCGGGGAGTACCAGCGGATCGTCGACGCCGGGCTCGGCCCCCGCGAGACCCTCGAGGGCATGGTCCGGGCGTCGTTCGAGGCCATCCACCTGCACCGCGACGAGGTGGCCATCTACCAGGACGAGATCAAGCACCTGCGCGGCAACCCGCGCTTCGACTACCTGGGTCGGCGCAACACCGAGTTCCGCGCCATGTGGACCGACGTGCTGCGTCGCGGCATGGAGTCGGGGGAGTTCCGCTCGGACCTGGACCCCAAGCTCACCTACCGCTTCCTCCGAGACACCGTGTGGGTGGCCGTCCGCTGGTACCGACCGGAGGACGCCATCGACCACGCGGAGATCGCGGACCAGTACCTGCACATCGTCCTCGACGGCCTGGCCGTCGACTGAACCGTCCCAACCCGAGGAGCACACCATGACCCAGTCCGTGACCGGCCGCGAGGCCTACGTGATCGACGCCGTCCGGACCCCGGTCGGCAAGCGCGGCGGCGGCCTGGCCGCCCAGCACCCCGCCGACATGGGTGCGCACGTCATCAAGGCCGTGGTCGAGCGCACCGGGATCGACCCGGAGGTGGTCGACGACGTGATCTTCGGCTGCGTCGACACGATCGGCCCCCAGGCCGGCAACATCGCGCGTTCGGCGTGGCTCGCCGCCGGGATGCCGCTGGGCGTGCCCGGCACCACCGTGGACCGCCAGTGCGGCTCGAGCCAGCAGGCGATCCACTTCGGCGCCCAGGCCATCATGTCCGGCACCCAGGACGTCATCCTCTTCGGCGGCGTCCAGAACATGAGCGCGCTGCCCATCTCCTCGGCCATGCTCGCCGGCCGCGAGTACGGCTTCGACGACCC
>DUTZ01000487.1 GCA_012841845.1 Actinomycetales bacterium
CCCCATGAGGATGCAGGTCTATGTCCTGCTCGCGATCATGGCGTTGACGGTGGCCGTGGCGGCCGGGCAGGCGATGGAATCGCTCGGCACCATGCCGGGCCTGGCAGTGGGTGTGCTCGGCCTTGCCCTGATCGTCGGTACCGGGATGTGGATGCTGCGCAAGGGCCGCCACACGCCGTGGCCGGAGGCCGAGGCCGCCCTCGCGGACGGGGCGGCCGTCGCGCTGTGGAAGCCGGGTTGCTCCTTCTGCGATCTGCTGCTCCGGGCGCTGGCGGACGACGAGCGCGTGGTGTGGGTCAACGTGTGGCGCGACGACGACGCCAACCAGCGCGTCCGCGAACTCAACGACGGCGCCGAGTACACCCCGACCGTGCTCGTGGGCGACACGGTGCTGCGTAACCCGTCGGCCGCCGCGGTGCGCGAGGCGCTGTCCGCCGCCCCCTGACCCGTCGACTCACGTAGCCCTGACCGTCGGGCGGCAGCGCGCGGACGACCCCCGCTACAGCGTCGCCGCGAGCTCCACCCCCTGCTTGATCGCGCGCTTGGCGTCCAGCTCGGCGGCCACGTCGGCGCCGCCGATCACGTGAACACGCGGCCCGGCGCCGACGCCGGAGCCGGTCCCGGCGAGCTCGTCGGCGAGGTCGCGCACGGACTCCTGGCCGGCGCACACGACGATCGAGTCCACGGGCACGAGCATGGCGTTGCCCTCGGAGGTGCTGATGTGCAGGCCGTCGTCGTCGATCCACTGGTAGCTCACGCCGGTGTGCATCCGGACGCCGCCCATCTTGAGCTCGGCGCGGTGGACCCAGCCGGTGGTCTTGCCCAATCCCTTGCCGATGCTCGAGGTCTTGCGCTGCAGCAGGTGCACCTCGTGCGCGGGCTCCTCGCGCACGGCGGTGCCGAGGCCGGCGCGCTCGACGGCCGGATCGACGACGCCCCAGTGCGCCTTCCACGCCTCGACATCCGTGGAGTGTCCGTGGGGTTCGCGGCCGTCGACCGCGATGCCGGGACCACCGGCGAGGAGGAACTCGGAGACGTCCACCCCGATCCCGCCGGCGCCGATCACGGCGACGCGGCGGCCGACCTCGCGGGCGCCGGTGAGCAGCTCGGGGTAGGTCATCACCATGGGATGGTCGATGCCCGGCATGTCGAGCACACGCGGGGTGACGCCGGTGGCCACCACGACGTGGTCAAAGCCCTCGACGTCCGTAGCGGTGGCGCGACGGCCCAGGTGGACGGGCACGCCGAGCACCTCGAGGCGGCGCCGGAAGTAGTCGAGCGAACCGGCGAACTCCTCCTTGCCGGGCACGCGCATGGCGTAGCGGAACTGGCCGCCGATCTCGGACTCGGCCTCGAACACCTCGACGTGCAGGCCACGGGAGGCGGCGGCCTCGGCGCAGGAGAGCCCGGCGGGCCCGGCGCCCACCACGGCGACCCGCTTGCGCACCGGCGAGACGCTCAGCACAAGGTCGGTCTCGCGCCCGGCGCGCGGGTTGACCAGGCAGGAGGCGCGCTTGTTGGCGAAGGTGTGGTCGAGGCAGGCCTGGTTGCAGGCGATGCACAGGTTGATCTCGTCGGCGCGCCCCTCGGCGACCTTGGCGGCGAAGGCCGCGTCGGCGAGCAGCGGCCGCGCCATGGAGACGAGGTCGGCCTTGCCGGTGGCGAGGATCTCCTCGGCGACGTCCGGGGTGTTGATGCGGTTGGAGGCGGTGACGGGGACGCCGACGGTCTCCTTGAGGCGGGCGGTCACGTCGACGAACGCGGCGCGCGGCACGGAGGTGACGATCGTGGGGATACGGGCCTCGTGCCAGCCGATGCCGGTGTTGAACACGTCCACGCCGGCGGCCTCGAGCCGCTGGGCGAGTTCGGCGGTCTCGTCCCACGTCTGGCCGCCCTCGACCAGGTCGAGCAGGCTGATGCGGTACTGCAGGAGGAAGTCGCGGCCCACCTCGGCGCGGATCCGGCGGACGATCTCCTCGGGGAACCGCATGCGCTTGCTCGCGGTGCCGCCCCAGGCGTCGGTGCGCGTGTTGGTGCGCTCGGCGAGGAACTGGTTGATGAGGTAGCCCTCGGAGCCCATGATCTCGATGCCGTCGTAGCCCGCCCGCTTGGCGAGCTTCGCGGCGCGCACCCACGCGCCGATGGTGCGCTCGACCTCGCGGGAGCTCAGGCCGCGGGCCTTGAACGGGCTGATCGGCGACTTGGTGGAGGACGCCGAGCGCACGAACGGCTGGTAGCCGTAGCGGCCGGCGTGCAGCACCTGGAGCAGGATGTGGGCGCCCTCGGCGTGGACGGAGTCGGTGAGGCCGCGGTGCTTGTCGGCCATGCGGCGGCTGGCCATCATCGACCCCGCCGGCAGCAGCCAGCCCTCGACGTTGGGAGCGTAGCCGCCGGTGATGAGCAGCGCGGTGCCGCCGCGGGCCCGCTCGGCGAAGTAGGCGGTGAGCTCGGGCAGGTGCTTGCTGCGGTCCTCCAGCCCGGTGTGCATGGAGCCCATGACGAGGCGGTTGCGCAGGGTGAGGTGCCCGACGGCGAGGGGGCTGAGGAGATGAGGGTGGCTCTGGCTCATGGGGCCCATTGTGCCCGTCCGGGGCAACAAGTTACTCACGGGTAGGACATTTTCTGTTCACCTGATGTGCGCGACGTCAACGTCCCCGGCAGGCGCGTGTGCTGGGCGGCAGGCCCGGGCGCGCGGCACACCCTCCGCGGTCCTGGACACCCGGCCTGATTCGCCGATCCGTCAACCATGGCGGCTGACCTGCGATGACATCGGATTCCTCGTCGTCACACCGGTCCACCCTCCCCCGGGGCCGGGCGGCGCGGACCCTCTAGCCTGGTGTCGCCGATTCCCCTGTCGGTACCCGGCCCCTCCCCCGGGCCGGGATCATGCGAGAGGGCGGCCGCCCCCATCCCCCCGGGAGCGGCCGCCCTTCGTGCGTCCGGGCGCGGTCAGTAGCGCAGGATCGCGCCCATCGCCGCGCCGCGCGGGAGCTCGTCGAGCACGGCGAGCGTCCCGGAGGTGGCGAGGGTGTGGCCCACGGCGTCGTCGATGTCGTCGGGCGTCTCGGTCTCGCCGCACGCCGAGCGGGCGAGCAGCAGGGTGTCGACCCGGCCCTCCTGCGCGGCGGTGAGGATCTGGCCCGGGTCGCGCAGCCCGAGGCCGGTGCCGAGCGACTCGCCGAACCGGTCCGACGTGGCCGCGGAGGCCTCGTCGAGGACGGGCTCGACGATCGGCCACGCCTTCTCGTGCAGCTCGGTCGGGGAGGCCTCGTCGGGGTTGCCGGCCGCGACGTCCTCGAGGAGGTGCGGGTACGAGAGCGCCTCGCGGAGGACCGGCAGGTGCTCGGCGACGGCGGCCAGCACGAGCGGGCGCTTCTCCTCGCCGCCGAGCTCGGCGTCGATGCCCGCGGCGACCTGGCGGATGAACTTCTCGAGCATCACGCGGTCGACCTCGCCGCCGGCGCCGTGGCCGTGGTAGGTCGCGGTGCCGGACGGGGCCGCCTGGTGCTGGAGCTGCGGCTCGCGCTCGGTCTGCCCCTCGGCGTCGGCCATCGAGGCCGGCGCCTCGCCGATGCCGCGCTCACGGACGAACTCGCGCGAGGCCTCGTAGAGCCGGACCGAGTTCTGGCTCAGGGCAAGGATGAGGAACCCGCCGTCGCCCACGACGAGCGGCACGAGGGGGCGGACGGCGAACGAGTCGCCCACGTGGACCTGCTCGGAGAACTCGGTGGTCACGCGGAAGACGCGGGACGTGTCGCGCGCCGCGTAGAGCGCCAGCCCGTCGGCGACGCGCTGCCACAGGCGCGAGTTGTCCTCGAGCTCGCGGAGCGGGGCGAGGATCTCCGCCGCGTCCTCCGCGGAGGTGCCGCCCTCGACGAGGCCGGCCTCGGCGCGGTCGAGGAGCGAGCGGAGCCGCAGCGGGCCCTCGCGGGTCTCCGGGCCGCTGCGGTGGGTGGGCATGAACACCGACACGGCCGGCCCGGAGGCCGTCCCGAGGGACTGCAGGTCCGTGTAGGTGACGGGGTCGACGTCTGCGGTGCGATGAACGGCTGTCATACCCCCGACCGTAACCAGCCGGGCCGCCCCGGGACCGCCCCTCGGACGGATCGTTGCGGGCCGGAGACATGGTGTTCGAATCCCGGCGGCGCCCCGACCCGCCGCCTGTAACGAATGTGACTGAAGTGACGAATGATGCATGAGTGAACTCGCCGCGCTAGTGTGGCGGGTCAGAACCTCCCGACCGGGCCCGGCCCCGTCCGCGACCCGAGGAAAGGACCACCACGTGCGTCACCCGATCCGCTCCGCCGTCGTCGCCGCGGCCTCCGCCGCGCTCCTGGCCGCGGGGTCCGGCACCGCCTCCGCGCAGGGCTCGCTACAGGGCGCGCTGCCGTTCCCGCTGGACCTGGGCTCGCTCTCGGCGCTGCTCCAGGGCTCGCCCGCCGCCCCGGCCGCCCCGGCCGCGCAGCTGGCGCCGGCCGTGCG
>DUTZ01000488.1 GCA_012841845.1 Actinomycetales bacterium
CCCCGCGTCGGACCCCTCCGCCTGGGGCCGGGTGGACGAGACCGGCGCCGTCTTCGTCCGCACCGCCGACGGCGAGCGACAGGTCGGTTCGTGGCAGGCCGGCTCCCCCGAGGAGGGACTGGCCCACTTCGGCACCCGCTTCGACGACCTCGCCGCCGAGGTGGGGCTGCTCGAGGCCCGGCTCGACAGCCACCCGCAGGACGCCCGGAAGACCCGCGCCTCCGCCGAGTCCCTCCTCGAGCAGCTCCCCACCGCCGCCGTCGTGGGCGACCTCGACTCGCTGTCCACCCAGCTCGCCGGCGTCGTCGAGCGTTCCCACACCGTCGAGGCCGACGCCCGTCGGCGCAAGGACGACCAGCGGGCCGCCGCGATCGCCCGCAAGGAGGCACTGGCCGCCGAGGCCGAGGAGATCGGCGAGTCGTCCACGCAGTGGAAGGCCGCCGGCGACCGCCTGCGGGACATCCTCGAGGAGTGGAAGACGATCCGCGGGATCGACCGCAAGACCGACGACGTGCTGTGGAAGCGGTTCTCCCGCGCCCGGGAGGCGTTCAACCGCCGCCGCGGGTCCCACTTCGCCGAACTCGACCGCACCCGGGCCTCGTCCAAGAAGGTCAAGGAGGAGCTGGTCGAGCGGGCCGAGGCGATGTCCGGATCCACCGACTGGAACGAGACCGCGACCGCCTACCGCAAGCTCATGGACGAGTGGAAGGCCGCCGGGCGCGCGCCGCGCGAGGCCGACGACGCCCTGTGGAAGCGGTTCAAGGCGGCCCAGGACACCTTCTTCGACGCCCGCCATGCGGCCGCCGCCGAGCGGGACGCCGAGTTCGAGGCCAACGCCACCGCCAAGGAGGCACTCTTGGCCGAGTACGAGGGGCGCATCGACCCCGGAGCGGACCTCGCGGCGGCCCGCACCACACTCCGCGAGCTCCAGTCGCGGTGGGAGGACATCGGCAAGGTCCCCCGGAACCGGATCGGCGAGCTCGAGGGGCGTATCCGCGCGATCGAGAAGTCGGTCGCCGAGGCGGCCGACACCGAGTGGCGCCGCACCGACCCCGAGGCCAAGGCACGGGCCGGCCAGTTCTGGGACCGGGTCCGCGACTTCGAGGACCAGGCCGCCAAGGCCGACGCCGCCGGTAAGGCCAAGGACGCGGAGAAGGCGCGGGCCCAGGCCGCCCAGTGGCGGGAGTGGGCCGAGGCAGCCGAGAACGCGGTCGACACGCGCTGACCACGCTCCCCGCCGACGGTCCACCCCGAGGGGCAGGTCAGTCGCCGCCCCCGCGCGTGTTGGCCTCGAGCTCACGCTGCTCCGGGGTGCGCGCCCACAGCACGCCGCCGAGTGCGGCGATGAGGGCCAGGACGAGGATCTCGCTGACGTACATGCCGATGCCGGGGGCGCCGAAGCCCTCGAAGTCCGGATTCGGCCCGCGGCCCGACTGGCGCAGCCAGATCGCCAGCACGCCGTAGACGGCCGCGATGAAGCTCGCGCCCCACGCGATCCCCGCGGCCCACCACTTCTGCGTGAGGATCATCAGTGCCCCGAACAGGATCGTGCCCACGGAGTAGACGAGCACGAACACGTGCGAGGGCAGCGAGGTCTGCTGCGCGCTCGCGGCGTCGGTGAAGAACAGGACGTCCACGCCCTTCACCCCCTCGCTGTGCGGCAGGAGCAGCGCCGCGGCCAGGAGCACCACGAGCACGGCCGACGCGAGGTAGGCCCGCCCGATCACGAGGGTGCGGCCGAGGACCCGGTCCTTCGCGCGGGCTTCGGACTCGGCGGCGCGCGTCACGTCGAGGATCCCCTTGATGGGGTCGGGCCGATCGTCACTGGGGGTCACGCTGGGCATCCCTTCTCCGTGTTCTGCGTGGGCTCGCCTCGGCGGATCGTCGGGAGACCGAGACCGACGCCGATCGGCGGCGTCTCGGGCTTCTCCCCCGCCTCGTGACGGTCCCCGGCGCGGGTGGCGCGGTGGGTGAGGATCCCGTCGTCGGCGAGCAGGTGGTGGGGGGCGGCGGCGGTGACGACGGTCGTCACCACATCGCCGGGACGGATGCGGCCGGCACCGGCGCCGGTGGGCGCGAAGTGCACGAGCCGCCCGTCGCGGGCGCGTCCGGTCATGCGGGCGGTGGACGCGTCCTTGCGGCCCTCGTCCGCGGTGACGAGGAGCTCGACCTCACGCCCCACCTGCGCCCGGTTCTCCTCGAGCGTGATCCGCTCCTGGAGGGCGATGAGGCGCTCGTAGCGCTCCTGCACGACCGACTTGGGGATCTGGTCCTCCATGGTGGCCGCGGGCGTACCCGGTCGCGGCGAGTACTGGAACGTGAACGCGCTCGTGAAGCGCGCCTTCTCGACCACGTCGAGGGTCGCCTGGAAGTCCTCCTCGGTCTCCCCGGGGAAGCCCACGATGATGTCGGTGGTGATGGCGGCGTGCGGCATCGCCGCGCGGACGCGGTCGAGGATCCCGAGGAAGCGCTCCGACCGGTACGAGCGGCGCATGGCGCGCAGGATCCGGTCCGAGCCGGACTGCAGCGGCATGTGGAGCTGCGGGCACACGGCCGCGGTCTCGGCCATCGCCTCGATGACGTCGTCCGTGAACTCGGCCGGGTGCGGAGAGGTGAATCGGATCCGCTCGATGCCCTCGATCGTCCCGGCCGCGCGGAGCAGCTTGGCGAAGGCCCCCTTGTCGGAGGGCTCGTCGGGGTCGTGGAACGACCGGCCGTAGGCGTTGACGTTCTGTCCCAGGAGCGTCACCTCGAGCACACCCTCGTCGGCCAGCGCGCGCATCTCGGCCAGGACCTCCCCGGGGCGCCGGTCCACCTCCTTGCCGCGCAGCGACGGGACGATGCAGAACGTGCAGGTGTTGTTGCACCCCACGGAGACCGACACCCAGCCCGCGTACGAGGACTCGCGGGTGGCGGGCAGCGTCGAGGGGAAGTGCTGGAGCGACTCGGCGATCTCCACCTCGGCCCGGCTGTTGTGCCGCGACCGCTCGAGGAGCGTGGGCAGGTGGCCGAGGTTGTGGGTGCCGAACACGACGTCGACCCACGGCGCCCGGCCGACGACGGCGTCCTTGTCCTTCTGCGCGAGGCAGCCGCCCACCGCGATCTGCAGCCGCGGGTTGGCGTCCTTCCACGGCCGCAGGTGGCCGAGGGTGCCGTAGAGGCGGTTGTCCGCGTTCTCACGGACGGCGCAGGTGTTGAAGACCACGAGGTCGGGCAGCCGGCCGGCGGACGCGTCGGCCTCGCCCTCGAAGGGCACGTACCCGGCAGCGTCGAGCACCCCGGACAGGCGTTCCGAGTCGTGAACGTTCATCTGGCACCCGAAGGTGCGCACCTGGTACGTGCGGCCGTCGACCTCCGCCGAGCGGGTGTCGACCTCCGCCGTCTCCTGGTCCGTCACGAGAGTATCCACGCAGGCCAGGGTACTGAAGGACCGCACCCGAGGGTAATCGCCGCTGGTCCCCCGCCCCCGGCCGTCACCAGCCGGCGGCGGCGAGCTCGGCGTCCACCACGGACATCGCCAGCCCGGTCGGGTAACCGCGCCGGGCGAGGAACGCGACGAGCCTGCGGCGCTCGCCGAGCC
>DUTZ01000489.1 GCA_012841845.1 Actinomycetales bacterium
CGCGTAGCCGCGGCGTTCGCGCGCGCGGCGTCGGAGCTCGGCGGCCTCCTCCGGCGTGAGGTGACGCCGCCTGGGGTCGTCGGTCATGGCATCGGACTCTACTTGGCCGGGGGTCCACCGGGCCGATCACGCACCGCCGTGGAGACGGACGTCACGGCCGGCTCACAGCCAGCTCACATGCGGGGCGAGCAGCGCGTAACCCACGAACGCCACCACGTCGAGCAGCGTGTGCGCCAGGATCAGCGGCCACAGACGGCGCGTCCGCATCCACCATAGGGCAAAGACGAGCCCCATGAGCAGGTTCCCCAGCCCGCCACCGAAACCCTGGTAGAGGTGATACGACCCGCGCAGCAGCGCGGTCCCGACCAGCGCGACCGCCGGCGGCACCCCGAGCTGCCGCAGCCGCACCAGCAGGTAGCCCACCACGAGTACCTCCTCCGCGGCGCCGTTTCCGGCCGCGGCCAGCGTCAGCACCACGGGGCGCCACCACGTCTCCGTGAGCCCCGACGCCGCCACCTGGAGGTTGACCCCCGCCGCCACCGCGCCGAGGTACAGGGCGAGCCCGGGGATCCCGATGACGGCGGCGAGCGCGAGCCCCCACGCCACCTGCCGGCCCGCCCGGGCCCGGACCAGCCCGACGGCGCGCGGGCCCACCCCGGAGTGGGCGAGCAGGACCAGCGGCAACGCCGCCCACGCCACGAGCCGCAGCACACCGAGCAGCTGGTAGGCCAGGTCGAGCCAGGCGTGCGTGGACCGCGCCGCGTTGAGCGTGGCCGTCTGGTCGGCCAGCGACTCCGGCACCAGCAGCGCCGAGACCAGGTCGAGGACCGAGTACAGGCCGGACAGCCCGAACGTCACGGCGAGGACGATCACGACCTCCCAGACCAGGAGGCGTCGCGTGCGCGGCTCGGTGGCGACGTCGAACCGGGCGGCGTACCGGGCGAACGCCCCGCGGATCGACAGCGCGTCGCGGACCGCACCCCTCGTCGTCATACCGCGGCCCTCCCCGCCGTCATCCCGCCCGCTGGATGTTGCCGACGAGCCGGTCCACCCACCGCGGTGACGGCGAGGAGTTCTGCGACGTGGAGAGGTAGGCGAGCCACGAGCGTTCCTCCCCCTCGCCGAACACGGCCGCGTAGACCAGGCCCCCCGAGCCCTCCGCGCCGTCGGTGGGCACCACCACGTAGGACACCGCCGTCCCCTCGCCGAGTTCGGACTCGACGGGCGCGATGCGCACGTCGTCGCGGGTGCCGGTGACCCCCAGGACGTACTGCTGGACGATCTCGGCGAGGGCGGTCGCGGCCCCCTGGTCGTCGGCGATCGCGGCCGCCGCGTTCCCGGGCTCCATCCGGCCGGCGAGGATGCGGACGGACAGCGCCTCGCCCGTACCCGTCGGCACCATGCGGGTCGTGCCGAACTCGGCGGCCTCGGGGCCGTCCGCCCGCCAGCCCACGGGCACCGGGATCTCCAACCCCGCCGCCTCGTCGGTGTGGTGCGCGCCGTGCAGGGTGGAGTCGCGCGGCAGCACCATCTCCGGGTTCGACACCACGGACACGACGAGGAGCACGGCCAGCAGCAACAGTGCCACGTGGAGCGTGCGGGGCCCACGCTTCTCCTCGGGGGTGAGGTGAGAGGCGTCGGCGGGGGCGTCGTGGGGAGCGTCGTCGGAACCCATCGGGGGAGAGGGTAGCAACGCCGGGGTGTAGACCTGAGGGCATGACGGTGTCGCTGGAACTCCTGGCCCGCGGGCCCGCACGGCCGGATCTGCGGGAGGACCTCGTGGTGGCCGAGGCGGACCTCGCCGAGGTGCTCGGCCGCTGGTCGGCGCCCCCGCCGGTCGC
>DUTZ01000490.1 GCA_012841845.1 Actinomycetales bacterium
GCGGGCCCGCGGCGCCGGCCGGCGCCCGCGCCCGCGGCGAGCCGACGCAGGGCATGCGACTTCCCGCTCCCCGGCGGCCCGACGATCCACGTGCACCGTCGTTCCGGGGGTCTCTCGATCCCGGGTCGCGAGAGCCACGACCACGGGCTCGACGCGTCCGGCCGCGTCTCGGTGTCCACTTTCGCCCTCCCAGAGCATCGAACCCGGTGGGTCCGTCCCCCTATCATGAACCTTTCCGCGGGCGCCGCGACCGTGTTCGGACAAAACGCATGAGCAGATACTCACCCGGGTCCGTGCTGCTCAGCGGCCCGGGAACCGGACTACGCTATCCGGGCGGCCCCTCCGGCACCGGCGATCGCGTAGTCGACCCGCACCCCGAACGATTGACAGCCGTCAACACCCGGACATACTGTGATCTGCGTCATATTCTCCGGCCGAAGAGGTGCCCATGTCCCCCTCTCCTTCCGTCGCCGTCATCGGCGCGGGCATCAGCGGGCTCACGTCGCTCAAGATGCTCGCCGACTACGGGATCGACGCGGTGGGCTTCGAGGCATCGGACCGGATCGGCGGCAACTGGGCCTTCGACAACCCCAACGGCAGCTCGAGCGCGTACCGCTCGCTGCACATCGATACGTCCAAGCACCAGTTGAGCTTCCGCGACTTCCCGATGCCGGAGGAGTTCCCCGACTTCCCGCATCACACGCAGATCAAGCAGTACCTCGACGCCTACGCGGAGGCCTTCGACCTGCTGCCGGCGATCGAGTTCGGCAACCGAGTGCTCCACGCCGAGCGCCTGCCCGGCGGCGGCTGGGAGCTCACCACCGAGCGCACGGGGACCCGCCGGTTCGACGCGCTCGTGGTGGGCAACGGCCACCACTGGGACCCGCGCTTCGCGGACCTGCCGGGCGAGTTCACCGGGGAGATGATCCACTCCCACGCCTACGTGGACCCGTGGGACCCGCTGCACCTCATGGACAAGCGGATCCTCGTGATCGGGATCGGCAACAGCGCCGCCGACATCTCGGTGGAGCTGTCGAGCCGGGTCATGCGCAACGAGGTTGTCCTGTCCACCCGCTCCAGCGCGTGGATCGTGCCCAAGTACATGGCCGGGCAACCCGCCGACAAGCTCTTCGCCACCTCGCCGTGGATCCCGTACGCGTGGCAGCGCAAGGTCATCCAGAAGCTGCAGCCGATGACCGCTGGCCGGCCTGAGAACTACGGCCTGCCCACGCCCAACCACCAGTTCTTCGAGACCCACCCCACGCAGTCGGTGGAGTTGCCGCTGCGGCTGGGGTCCGGCGACCTCACGGCCAAGGGCGACATCGCGCGGGTGGACGGGCGCACCGTGCACTTCGCCGACGGCACGAGCGCGGACTTCGACGTCGTCATCCAGGCCACCGGCTACACCACCTCCTTCCCGTTCTTCGACCCGGAGTTCCTCTCCGCCGACGCCCACAACCACGTGCCCCTCTACAAGCGGATGTTCTCGCCGGGGATCGACGACCTGGCCCTGGTGGGGTTCGCGCAGTCCACGCCCACCCTCTTCCCCTTCGTCGAGGCGCAGGCCCGACTGGTGGCGGCGTGGGCCGCCGGGCTGTACCGCACGCCGCCGGTGGCGGAGATGGAGCGGGTGATCGTGGCCGACGAGAAGAAGTACATCGGCCACATGCTCGACACCCCGCGCCACCAGCAGCAGGTCGACTACTTCCTCTACGAACACGACCTCCGGACGCGGGAGATCCCGGCGGGTCGCGAGCGCGCACGGCGCCTGGGAGGCATGATCCGCTCGGAAGAGGAGGTCGCATGAACGCGGGCAGGTTGGACACGGACGGGCCGAACGGGACCGCCGGGACGGGCAACGGCTGGTCGCCCCGGGGCGACCAGCGCCGGGAAGCCCTGCTCCGGGCGCTCGACGAGCAGCTGCGGGTGCGCAAGCTCGACGACATCTCGGTGGCGGACCTCACCGACACGGCCGGGATCACCCGGTCGGCCTTCTACTTCTACTTCGAGTCCAAGGCCGCGGCCGTGACGGTGCTCCTCGCGGACGTCCAGGACCAGGCGGAGGACTCCACCGCGTCCCTCGTCTCCGGCGAGGGCACGTTCCGCGAGCGGATGACCGCGGGCATGGAGCGGCTCGCCGACCGCGTGGTCGAGAACGCGCACCTCTACCGCGCCCTGCTCACGGCCCGGAACACCCACGACCCGACGCGGGCCATGTGGGACGGCGGCCGGGTGCTCATCTGCGAGCCCATCGCCGAGTTCATCCGGGCCGAACGCGCCGCGGGCCGCGCCCCCGACGGGCCGGACGCGCAGATGCTCGCCGAGTCGCTCGTCCGGATCAACGAGTCCGTCCTCGAGCGTCTCGCCTACAACCCGGACGACCCGCGCGACCCGCTCCTGCCCACCGCCGCGGACCTGTGGGTCCGCGCCGTCTACGGACGCCCCGACCCGGAGGTCGATCACCCGGCCGGCGGGTCCGCACCGTGACCGACCGCCCCGTGACCGACCGTCCCGCCGCCGTCGACCTCGCCTTCCCGTCCGGGACGGGCGCTGCCGCCGCCGGGTGCCGGGGGTGGTTCCTCCCCGCGCGCGGTGCCTCCGCGGACCGGCCGGCCCCCTGCGTGGTGCTGGCGCACGGACTCGGCGGGACCGCGGACTCCGGGCTGATGCCGTTCGCCGAGGCCTTCGCGGAGGCGGGCTACGCCGCGCTGGTCTTCGACTACCGCGGCTTCGGCCGCTCGGCCGGCGCACCGCGCCAGGTCGTCTTCCCGGCCCGCCAGCAGGAGGACTACCGGGCCGCGATCGCCGCGGTGGCCGCCCGGCCGGAGGTGGACGCGGACCGGATCGTCCTGTGGGGCTGCTCGCTCTCCGGAGGTCACGTGCTCGAGGTGGCCCGCGGCCGGACCGACGTGGCAGCGGTCGTCTCGGTGATCCCGCTGGTCGACGGGCGCGCCGCCGCCGTCACCGCCGCCAGGCAGCACCGGCCCTCGGCGCTGCTGCGCTCGACCGGGACCGCGCTGGCCGCCAAGGCCGCCTCCGCGCTGGGTCGGCCCGAACCGACGGTGCCGCTCGTCGGCCCACCCGGCTCGGCCGCCCTGCTCTCCCTCGAGGGTTACGAGGAGGCCTACACGTCCGTGGCGGGGCCGACGTGGCGCAACGAGGTCGGGGCGGGCATCGGTGCGGACCTGGGCTCGTTCCGGCCCGGCGCCCACGCTGCGGACCTGGCGGGGATCCCCGTGCTCGTCCAGATCGCGGACCTGGACCGCAGCGCGCCCCCGCACACGGCCGCCTAGGCCGCGTTCGCCGCGCGGGCCGAGGTCCGGCACTACCCGGGCGACCACTTCGACCTCTTCCCCGGGCGGCCGTGCCACCGCCGCGCGGTCGAGCACGCCCTGGTCTTCCTGCGCCGCCACGTGCCCACGCGACCGAGATAGCTGACGCATCACCCAGTTGTGGCCGACTCCACACCGCCCACTTGTTGACGTGTCATCCTTTCTGGCCTACGGTGGGAACCACACAAGGCAAGACCAACCGACACACCACAGACCACGAGGAGTCACCATGACCACCGCCACCCCCGCCGCCGTCACCGATCTCTCCGGCACCTGGACCCTGGACCCCACCCACACCCGGATGGGCTTCGTCACCCGCCACGCGATGGTCACCAAGGTCCGCGGCGGCTTCAACGAGTTCACCGGCACCGCCACGGTCCCGGCCGAGGGCGTCGAGGGCGCGACCATCGAGGTCACGATCCAGGCCGCCTCGATCGACACCCGCAACGCCGACCGCGACGGTCACCTCAAGTCCAACGACTTCTTCGACATGGAGACCTACCCGGAGATCACCTTCCGCTCCACCGAGGTCACCGCGAAGGGCTCCGACGAGCTCGAGGTCACCGGCGACCTCACCATCAAAGGCCAGACCAAGTCCGTGACGGTCCCGTTCGAGTTCGAGGGCGCCGCCACCGACCCGTTCGGCAACCTCCGCGCCGGCTTCGAGGGCAAGACGGTCATCAACCGCAACGACTTCGGCCTCACCTGGAACGCCGCGCTCGAGACCGGCGGCGTGCTGGTCTCGGAGAAGATCACGCTCGAGTTCGAGGTCTCGGCCATCAAGCAGGCCTGATCCTCCCCCGAACCGACCCGGCCCCCCGCC
>DUTZ01000037.1 GCA_012841845.1 Actinomycetales bacterium
CCGCGACGGATGTGGGTCGTGGTGGCCGCCTGCGCGGTGTCGCTCCTCGAGCCGGCCCTGGGGATGCCGCGCGGCTGGGTGTTCGTGGCCGCCCTCGCCGTCGTCGCCCTGGGCTCCGCCGTCACCACCGCCGTGCGTCTCCGGGTGATCGCGCGGGACCTCACCGCCCGGGCGGCCGGGTCGTGACCGGCCCGCTCACCGCCGCGGTGCGGGCGGTCCTCGCGGCGGGGTTCACCACCGTCACGGGCGCCCGGCCCGTCCTCACCTCCGGCGGCTCGGTCCGGGACCTGCCCGACCAGGCCGTCTACTACGCCAACCACTCCAGTCACCTGGACTTCGCGACCCTCTGGGCCGTCCTGCCCGGGCGGCTCCGCGACCGGGTCCGCCCCGTGGCCGCGCGCGACTACTGGTCGTCGGGGATCCGCCGGCTCCTCGCCGAGGGGCTCTTCAACGCCCACCTCGTGGACCGGACCGGCTCCGGCGGCGGGCGGGCGCACGCGGGCGGGGCGCCGTCGGACCAGCTCGCCGGGATGACCGCCGTGCTCGACGCCGGCGACTCGCTCATCATCTTCCCCGAGGGCACCCGCGGCACCGGCGAGACCGTCGCCCCGTTCCAGAGCGGCCTGTACCACCTGGCACGGCACGACCCGGCCATCCCCGTGATCCCGGTGACCCTGGGCAACCTGGGCCGCATCCTGCCCAAGGGCGAGCTCGTCCCGGTGCCGCACCTGTCCAGCGTCACCTTCCACGAGCCGATCGCCGTGGCCCCCGGCGAGTCCAGGGCCGAGTTCCTCGAGCGGGCCCGGCAGGTCCTGCTCGCGGGCGCGACCGCCGGGGCCCCGGGCGCCGACGCCGAGGTCGCCGACGAGGGGGACGCGACGTGATCGGCCTGCTCGACCGCGAGGCGGGGCTGCTCCTCGCCGGGGTCGTGGGCGTGCTGGTCCTGGCCAGCGTGGTGACGGCGGTCCTGTTCCGCGTCCTGGACCGCGAGCGGCACGACGAGCTGCTGGTGAACCTCGCCCAGCGCGTGGCCGCCTGGTGGGCGATGATCGCTCTCGTCGTGGGCGCCCTCGCCCTCGGCGAGACGGCGGTCGTCCTGGTCTTCCTCGCCGTGGCGCTGCTGGGGCTCCGGGAGTTCATCACCATCTCCCCCACCACCCGCCGCGACCACCGGACGCTGGTCTGGCTGTTCTTCATCATCCCGCCCCTGCAGTTCTGGTTCGTGTGGGAGCACTGGTACGGGATGTTCTCGGTCTTCATCCCCGTCTACGCGTTCCTCTTCCTGCCCACCCGCAACGCGCTCACCGGCGAGACCCGCGACTTCCTGCGCCGCAGCGCCGTGATCCAGTGGTCGCTCATGGTGTGCGTGTACGCGGTGAGCCACGTGCCCGCCGTGCTCAACCTGCCCACCGCCATGGAGCACGGGCGCGAGTTCGCCGAGTACGCGCCCGCCGGCTCCGGCGGCGCCGAGGGCGCCAAGCTGCTGCTGTTCCTGGTGATCGTGGTGCAGGGCTCGGACGTGCTCCAGTACATCTGGGGCAAGACCCTCGGCCGCCACCCCGTCGCCCCCACGGTGAGCCCCAACAAGACGTGGGAGGGCTTCGTGGGCGGCGTCCTGTCCGCCACCGCGCTCGGCACCGCCCTGTGGTGGGTCACCCCGTTCGCACCGTGGCAGGCCGCCGCCCTGTCGCTGGTGTCCTGCCTCATGGGCTTCGCCGGCGGGCTCGTCATGAGCTCCATCAAGCGGGACCGCGGCATCAAGGACTTCGGCGCGATCCTGCCCGGCCACGGCGGGATCATGGACCGGGTCGACTCCCTCGTCTTTGCCGCCCCCGTCTTCTTCCACCTCATCCGGTTCTTCTTCACCTGACCGCCCCGGACCGCTCTCGCCTAGGCTCGGCGGCATGAGCCTCGCCCCGAACCTCGCACCCGTCTCCCCCCTCCTCGGCACCTGGCGCGGAGAGGGCTCCGGCTACTACCCGACGATCGACGACTTCTCCTACACCGAGGAGGTCACCTTCACCGACGTCGGCAAGCCCTTCCTGCTCTACGTCCAGCGCACGTGGGGACCCGACGGCTCGCCCATGCACACCGAGACCGGCTACCTGCGCGTCGTGGGCCCCGGCGCGGTGGAGTTCGTCCTCTCCCAGCCCACCGGGCAGGCCGAGCTCGCCGAGGGCACGCTCACCGCCGAGGGCGACACCCTGGTGATCGAGCTCGAGGCCCGGGTGCTCAACACCGCCACCGCCAAACACGTCGAGAACACCCGGCGCACCTACCGGCTCGCGGGCGACACCCTGACCACGGCGTTCGACATGGCCGCCGTCGGGCAGGAGATGACCCGGCACCTGGACTCGCGGATGCGGCGGGCCTGACGGGCCGGGGCACGGCCGTGAGCGGGCCGGACGAGACACACCGGTGGTGGCGGCTGCCGCTCGCCGCCGTCGCCCGACTGCACGAGCGCGGGCACACCGGGATCCGGGCGATCCCGCACGACGGGCCGGTGGGCTACTGGCGCCTCCTCGTCTCCCCGGCCGTCAACCTCCGGGGCGGCACCGGGCCGGACGTGCGGTCGATCGACGACGCGAGCTACCACTCCGCCGGCGCGTGGCCGGAGCTCTTCGGGCTCGAGGTGGGTCCGCGCACCACCGTGGACGACGCCGCCGACGCCCTGTGGCGCCGGCTCGGTGAGCCGCGGGGCTGCACGTATCACGACGACGAGGAGTACGTCGCCTGGTACGCCGCGCTGCTCCGGCACGCCGACCGGGCCGGCTCACCGCCGACCGCGTTCGGCGAGTACTCGTCCGGCTGGACGTGCGGTGGCCGGCCGGTCGATCCGCCGCCAGGATGGGCCGAGGACGCCCCCTGACCGGGGAGCACACCGACCGACCGAGGAGGACCCATGGCCGGAAAGAAGCGCGAGGATCCGGGGCCCAGCGTCAAGGACGACGAGGTCTACGAGGCGCTGCGCCGCGACGGGGCGAGCAAGGAGAAGGCCGCGCGCATCGCCAACGCGTCCGCCAGGCGCTCGCGCTCGGAGGTCGGCCGCGAGGGCGGCTCGTCGGAGGCCTACGAGGAGTGGACCGTGGACGAGCTCCGCGGGCGGGCGCGCGAGATCGGGATCGAGGGCCGGTCCGACATGACCAAGGACGAGCTCATCGACGCGCTGCGCGAGCACTGACGGCGCGGCTCCGGCTCAGCGGCGGGCGCCGCCCCGCAGGAGCAGTCGCGAGAGCGCGTCGAGCGCGAAGCCCAGGATGCCGATGACCAGGATGACCGCCATCACCTGGTCGTAGGCGAGTTGGTCGCGGGCGTTGAGGATCTGGTAGCCGAGCCCCGAGCGGACGCCGAGCATCTCGGCGGGCACGAGCACGATCCACGCGGTGCCCAGCGCGAGCCGGATGCCGCCGAGGATCGACGGCCGGACCGCGGGGATCACCACGGAGACGAGCCGCTCCCGGCCGGTGGCCCCCATCGAGCGCGCCACGTCGAGGTAGCCCGGGTCCATGGCGTGGACCCCGGCGGAGGTCGAGAGCATGATCGGCCACACCGCGGCGGCGGCCACGAGGAAGATCACCGGCTCGTGGCCGATCCCGAACACGGCCACCGCCACCGGCGCCCACGACAGGGGCGAGATCATCCGCAGGAACTGCACGAGCGGGCCGGCGACCGCCTCGGCGCCGCGCCGCAGCCCGAGCCACAGCCCGAGTGGTACGCCGAGCAGGGCCGCCACGGCGAGCCCCGCGACCAGGCGGTACAGGCTCACCGCGGCATCGGGCAGGAGCACGCCGCGGTCGAGCAGCGCGAGCAGGCCCTCCCACGTCCGCAGCGGTGCCATGCCGCCGAGCACCGGGTCGTCGGTGACGAGCGGCGAGGTGAGCAGTGCCCAGACGGCGAGCCCGAGCAGCAACCCCAGCAGGCCGGCGGCCCAGCGGCCGAGGGCCCCGGAGCCGGGGCCGCCCGCGCCGCGCCGG
>DUTZ01000491.1 GCA_012841845.1 Actinomycetales bacterium
CTCCGGCGGCGTGGACCGCTCCGCCGAGGTCGAGATCCTGCCCGGCGTCCGCGCCTCCCAGCCGGGCGGCCACTTCCCCGGCAGCGCGGTGGTGCACTGGACCGCGCCCGACGGCGCGGGCGTGCTCTTCAGCGGCGACACCATCGGGACCGTCGCCGACCCGGAGTGGGTGACGTTCATGCGTTCGTTCCCCAACTGGATGCCGCTCTCCGGTGCCGTGGTGCAGCGCATCGCCGACCACGTCTCGCGCTACGAGTTCGACCGCCTCTACGGCAACTTCGGTGGCTGCGTCCCCCGGGACGCCCGCGCGGCCGTGCAGCGCTCGGCCGAGCGGTACGCCGCGTGGGTGGGCGGCGAGTACGACCACCTCACGTGACGGGTTCCAGGACGAGCACGGTGAAGTCCACGATGTCGTCGAGCTGATCCCGACGGACCACCCGCAGCGCGCCGTCCGCCGTCAGTGCCTCCACGATCTCGTCCACGGGACGGAGGGTGAAGCCGTGCAGCGGCATGCCGATCTCGCGCATGCGGCCGGAATCGGCGATCCCCAGTACCGCGCGGCCGCCGGGGGCGAGGACTCGGGCGAGTTCGGTGGCGACCGGCGCGAGGTCGGGGACGAAGTACACCGTGTTGGTGCTGATCAGCGCATCGAGCGTGCCGTCCGGCAACGGCATCGACTGCAGCGTGCCCTCGTGGACCGCGAGCCGGCCGTCGGCGATCTCGGCGCGGAAGCGCTTGCGTGCCCGGCCGCGGGCCGCCGACGAGAGCTCGATCCCGTGCACGTGTCCGGCCCCCGCGTCGAGCAGGGTGCGCAGCCCCACTCCCCCGCCGAATCCGACGTCGGCCGTCGTCGCATCCTTCCGCGGAGCGGCGGCCTCTACACATGTTGCGATCCGGCCGGCGTTGCTCCGGTCGAGCGTGTCCATGGCCTTGCCGCCCAGCAGCCCGCGGGGTCGGGCGAGCTGGCGGGCGGCGAGTCGGCTGAACCGTGGCGGCATGCACCCAGTCTGGCCCCCCGGAGACCGGCGCGGCAACGCCCTGCTCGTCCGGACCGGACGTGTACACGCCTTCGACACGTCCGGGAAACGTGTACACGAAAGGCCGTTTCGTGTACATGTCGCGACCTCCGGCCCACGACGGACCCGCACGGCTCTACGGGGTGAGCGCGGTCTCGCGCTCGGCGAGCTCCCACAGCCGCTCGGCCACCTCGGGGTCGGCGGCCTCGGCGCTGCGCCCGATGAGCGTGGGCATGCCCCGCAGGTGTCGCATCGCGTCGGGGCCCACGTAGCTGCACGCCGGCAGCGGTCGCGTGGCGGCGTACATCGTGGTGAGGGCCGCCTGCGCGGCGGGTTGGGCGAAGACGCCGCACACGCCGGTCACGACGCGGTCGATGAGCACGTTGCCGGAGGCGTTGGAGATGTTGGTGGCCGCCCACCCGGGGTGGGTGAGGTGCACGTCGACGCCCGGGGCGCCGGCGGTGGCGCGGCCGTCGCGCAGGCGCCGGTCCAGCGCGAGGCCCCACAGCATGTCGCCCAGTTTCGAGCGCGCGTACGCGGACGCCGGGTTCCAGCGGCCGCGGCGGACGTGCGGGTCGTCGAAGTCGAACGACGCGCCCTGGTGCGAGTTGGAGCCCACGATCACCACGCGCCGGCGCACGAGCGGCAGCAGCAGGTTCGTCAGCAGGAACGGTCCGAGCAGATTGACGCCGAGCAGCATCTCGAAGCCCTCGGCCGTCTCGCCGCGGGTCGGGGTGATGGCGCCGGCGTTGTTCACCAGGACGTCGATCACCTCGTCGTCGTCACCGAGCTCCACCGCCGCCCGCCGCACGCTGTCCAGGGACGCCAGGTCCACCGCCACCACGCGCGCCTCGCCGGGCAGCTCGGCCGCCACCTCGCCGCCGCGGGCGGTGTCGCGGACGCCGAGGATCACCCGCGCGCCGTGTGCCGACGCCGCGCGTGCGGTCTCGAGGCCGACGCCGCTGGTGGCGCCGGTGACGAGCCACGTCTCGCCGGTGAGGTCGGGGATGTCGATCGTCCTGCGGGCCATGCGCACAGGCTACGACCGCGCGGCCTAAGGGCGCGGCACTCCCCGGGCCCGGATCGGCGGGTCGGGGAACCGTTCGGGCCGGCCGGGGCGTCGTAGAGGGTGACGACGAGGACCGCACTCGAGGAGGGGGAGCCGATGCCGGAGAGCACGATCCGGGCGGATGCGCCGAAGATCGCCACGGCGGTGTCGGTGTTCCGCGCCGCCGGGGACACCGCCGGGGGCGTGTCCTTCGAGGGCATGGCGGCGGGCCTGGACCGGGCCCTGCCGGGCGGGTCGGCGATCGCGTCGGCGCTGGACCGGGCGTGCGGCGCGGCCGCGGTGGCC
>DUTZ01000038.1 GCA_012841845.1 Actinomycetales bacterium
GGCCCCCGCGGCCCCCGCGGCCCCCGCCGAACGGGACCCGACGGTCGCGACCTCGGCGCCCGCCCACCAGACGCCCAGGACCACGCCGGCGGTGAGCCAGTGCGCGGGCAGGTCGCACACCACGACGTCACCCGGCTGGACGCCCACCTCGTCACGGAGCAGCCCGGCGATCTTGGCCGCCCAGTTGGCGGTCGAGGTGGCGGACAGTTCGACCCGCGAGGGCGCGGCGAGGTCGTAGTGCGTGACGAGCGGGGCACCCGGATCGGCGGTCAGCAGCGGGGTGAGCACGGCGTCGGCGGCGGTGGTCACGGTGGTCCTCCCGGGAGTGGCTCGGTCTGGTGGCGCGGCGCGGTCAGTTGACGCAGGGCACGTCGGTGCCGCCCGCGTCGAACGTCGGCCGCTGCGCGATGGACGGCGGCAGGGGGGCGTACGTGGTGGTGAGCACGGAGGACTCCTCGGCGGGCGCGGCCGGCCCGGTGGGGCCGCTGTAGTCCTCGGCGAGCACCACGCGCACGGAGCCGGGCGGCACGGCCGAGTCCACCTGGACGGGCAGTCCGCCGAGGGCGTCGGCCACGCCGAACGCGGCGGGGTCGGTGGAGGAGGAGGCGGCGACGTACGAGGTGTAGGCGGCGCCGGGGTCCGACAGCAGGTCGCCGGCACCGTAGCCGAGCTCGGTCAGTGCGCCGGACACCTGGGCGGCCAGGCCGTCGATCGCCGTGGTGTTGACCACCTGGACGCTGATCGCGGACAGGTCGGGGCCGGCCTCGGGGTCGAGAGTCTCGGGGCCCGTCCCGGCGTCGCCCTCGCCGCCGGCGTCGTCGGAGTCCCCGCTCGCGAAGCCGCCGACGAACTCCTGCACCTGCTCCGGGTCCACGGTGACGATGGACTCGCCGTACTCGGACACCGAGTCGATGCTGGTCACCGGGATGGTCTCGAAGCGGACGGCGCCGCCGCTGATGTCCTTGAGCTTCATGGCGAAGTCCACGAAGTCCCAGTTCTCGTCGATGACGAACGAGCGCTTGGCGGCGTCGCTCAGCTTGCCGAGCTTGGACGGGTCCGCGAGCGTGCCCGCGGAGAGGATCTCCTTGACGAGCTGGGACATGAAGGCCTGCTGGCGGACGATCCGGTCGAGGTCACCGGCCGGGAGGTCGTGGCGCTGGCGCACGAAACTCAGGGCGTCCGCCCCGGAGACGGTCTGCACGCCGGCGTGGAAGTCGGCGCCGGAGAGCGGCTCGTAGACGTCGTTGTTGAGGCACACGGGGACGCCACCGACGGCGTCGGTGAGGAGGACGAAGCCGAGCAGGCCGATCTCCGCGTAGTGGTCCACCTCGACGCCGGTGAGGTCCTTGACGGCGTTGATGAGTCCGTTGCGGCCGGCCTGGACGCCGTCCCGGTGGTCCTGCTCGGTGAGCTCGGAGCCGTCCGCCGCGGCCGCCTCGAGGTACTTGTCCTTGGTGCCCGAGTAGACGCCGTTGATCTTGCTCTGGCCGATGTCGCGGGTCCGGACGTACGCGTCGCGGGGGATCGAGATCGCGGTGGCGGAGCTGCCGTCCTTGGGGACGCGGATGAGCAGGATGGTGTCGGTGTTCTCGCCCTCCTCGTCGTCCCCGGCCCGCAGCACGGACGCCTCCTCGGGGGTGAGGGGGTTGCCCTGGGCGTCGGTGCGGTTGTCCGTTCCCACGACGAGGATGTCCACGGCACCGTCGAGGACGCCGGATCCCACCTCGAGTCCGCCGGCGGAGGACAGGTCGGAGTTGAGGCCGCTGACGAGCGACCAGCCCACACCGGTGACGGCGAGGCACGCGGCCGAGGCGAGGGTGGCCACC
>DUTZ01000492.1 GCA_012841845.1 Actinomycetales bacterium
CCGCGACTACGGTCTAGGGCATGAAGGCGATCCGGTACGACGACGGCCCCGAGACCCTGCACCTGGCCGAGGTGCCCGACCCGGAACCCGGCCCCGGCGAGGTCGTGATCGACGTGGCGGCGACCGCGGTCAACCGAGCCGACCTGCTGCAGACCAAGGGCCTGTACCCGCCGCCGCCCGGCGCGTCCGACATCCTTGGCCTGGAGTGCTCGGGCCGGATCTCGGCGGTCGGCGAGGGCGTGGAGGGCCTGGCCGCGGGCGACGAGGTGTGCGCGCTGCTCGCCGGCGGCGGCTACGCGGAGAAGGTGGCCGTCCCGGTCGGCCAGGTCATGCCCGTCCCGGAGGGCGTGTCGCTCACCGAGTCGGCCTCGCTGCCCGAGGTGGCGTGCACGGTGTGGTCCAACCTCGCCATGACCGGCGGGCTCGGCAGCGGTGTCCTGGCCGCCACCGCCCGCTGGGGCGAGACGGAACTGGGCGCCCCGCGCGTCCTGATCCACGGCGGCGCGGGCGGCATCGGCTCGCACGCGATCCAGGTGTGCCGGGCGCTCGGGGCGCGGGTCGCCACCACCGCCGGCGGCCCGGAGAAGGTGCAGCGGTGCCGCGACCTGGGCGCCGACCTGGCGATCGACTACCGCGACGAGGACTTCGTGGAGAAGGTCACCGACTGGACCTCGGACGACGAGCGGGGCCGCGGCGTCGACCTGGTCCTCGACGTGATGGGCGCCAAGTACCTCGAGCGCAACGTCGCCTCGCTCGCCCCGGACGGCCGGGTCGTGGTGATCGGCCTGCAGGGCGGGGTCAAGGGCGAGCTCAACCTGGGCAAGCTCCTCCCGCGCCGCGGCGGGATCCTCGCCACCAACCTGCGCGCGCGGCCGGTCGACGGCCCCGGCGGCAAGGCCGGCATCTGTTCCGAGGTGGTGGAGCGGGTGTGGCCCATGGTCGCGGCGGGGGATGTGACGACGATGGTCTCGCGCGAGATGCCGCTGGCGGACGCGGCGGAGGCGCTCGCGCTGCTCGGGTCGGGCGACAGCTACGGGAAGATCCTGCTCACCGTGTCCTGACCCCCGGCCGGCGCCGGGTGGGCGCGGCTCAGGCCCCCGGCGGCGTGTACTCGGCGTCGAGGGTCACCCGCACCTCGTCGGCGACCTTGACCGTGCCCATCATGAGCGAGAACGGCTTGATGCCGTAGTCGGTCTGCCGGACCGTCACGTCCAGGGAGAGCTGCCACACGCCGTCGGCCTCCGAGGCCACCACGTCGACGACCTGCGGGTGCGCGGTGCCGTTGATGGTGAGCGTGCCGTCCAGCCGGAAGCCGCCCGTCACCGACTCGACGGTGGCGGCGCGGTAGCTGATCGTGGGGTGCTTCTTCTCCTCCAGCGACTTGAGGGCGTTGCTCCGGGCGAGCCTGCGCTCGGGGTCGGACAGCGGGGTGAGCCCGCCCTCGCCGCCGAGGACCTGCAGCGACGCCACGTCCACGGTCACGTCGACCGCGTCCGGGGCGTCCCCCTCCCAGGTGACGATGGCGCGCCACGCCAGCATGCCGATGGTCAACCGGTGCCCGGCGCCGGAGACCCGGCCGCTGACCCCGGTGTGCAGCCGCAGGTCGCCGTCGGTGTCGGAGAGGGTCCACGTGCTCGCGCTCATACCCCAACGGTATCGCCGCGCGGGCCCGCGTGCCGCCGGAAATCAGTTCGGGCGGTAGAGGCGGGCGGCGAGCTGCTCGGCCGCCTCCACCCGGCGGGCCACCTCACCTGCGGCGACACCCCCGTCGGTGGGGAGCGGCGGGGCCGCGTCGCCGGGGCCGGTGAGGGTCCACGCCGAGCCGGCGTCCCGCACGGAGGCGTGCTTGGTGCCGTAGTAGTCCGGGTCGACGGCCACGGCCGCGCCCGACGCGCCGGCCGCGGCGGCCAGCAGGTGCGGGTGGAAGCGCGTGGAGAGCCACGCCTGCCCCGGCCGGGCCGGCAGCCCGGTCCGCCACAGTTCGTGGAACGGCACGAAGCGGGCCGCGGCGAGCCCGAGCTCCGCGCCGAGCGGCGAGGCGACGAGCCGGTCCCACACCACGCGGTCCGCGCCGGGGATGCCCTCGATCACCGTCATCCGCTCCCCCGGCACCGCCCAGCCGCGCAGCGTCTCGCCGGCCAGGGCGGTGACGGCGTCGACGTCGCCGAGGTCCGACTGCAGACACAGCACCACGTCCCGGGCCACGTCCGGGTCGTCCCGGTAGAGGTCGCCCGGGCGGGCCCACTCCGAGAGCGCGAGCCAGGCGTCGTCGCCCACCAGGTCCGCGCCGTCGGCCCGGCCCGCGTCCGCCAGCGCCGCGTGCGAGGCCGCATCCCTCGTCGTCACACTCCCGACCCCACCCAGCGCCTCGGCGAGCAGCGCGCCGTCACCCACGGGCACCAGGCCC
>DUTZ01000493.1 GCA_012841845.1 Actinomycetales bacterium
AGCGCGCCGCGGGCCGGCCGGTGCCCACCAAGCGGGTCGCGCCGTCGGCGGACCTGCCGGAGAAGCGCCGCCGGATCTACGACCTGCGCACCGACCTCATCGTCGCGGGGGACCGCGCCTACGCGCGGGCCCGGGAGGCGGGCTCGTTCGCGGTGTTCCTCCGGGGCATCGCGCCCGACGTGGCCCGGTACCGTCGGGCGTACGGGGCGGACTCCCCGGTGGAGCGGGCCAAACGGTTCGCGCTGCGCCGCGCGCCCCGACTGACCCGCCGGGTGCAGCGCGCCCTCGGCCGCTGAGCAGGGAGAGGGGCGGAACCGCCGTGGCATCGATCGGCGTGGTGTCGATCCACGACCTCAACAACGTCGGCAACCGGCTGCAGAGCGCCGCGCTGTCCACGGCCCTGGCCGGGCTCGGCCACACGCCGGTCGCGATCCCCAACACCCCGTACCGCTACGGCCCGGGCCGCGACGAGCCGGGGCCGGAGTCGATCGCGGCCACGGCCCGGCGGCTCGCCGGCGAGAGGGACTGGTGGGGCCTGGTCGACAAGGCGGGCCGGGCGGCGGTGATGCGCGCGCGGGTGCGCGCCCTGACGCGGTTCACCGGGGAGAACGTGCGGGTGGACCCGCGGTGGGTGACGGCGCCCGGTGACGGCGAGGAGCTCGTCGACGACTACGACGCCTTTGTCACCGGCTCCGATCAGGTCTGGAACCCCGCCTACCGCTTCGGCTGCCCGACCGACTTCCTCGACTTCGCCCCGCCCGGGCGCCGCGTGGCCTACGCCGCGAGCTTCGGCGTGTCGGAGCTGCCCGCCCGGTACGTGCCGCACTACCGGGAGATGCTCTCCGGGCTGGACCACGTCTCGGTGCGGGAGCACTCGGGGGCGGCCCTCGTGCGCGATCTCGTGGGGCGCGAGGTGCCGGTGGTGCTCGACCCCACGATGCTCGTTCCGGTCGCGCACTGGAGTCGGCTCGCGGACCGGGCGCCGCGGCCGTCGCCGTCGCCGTTCCTCGGCACCTACCTGCTGTGGACGGGGGACCGGGCCACCCAGCGCGCCGTGCGTTCCCTGGCGCGGTCGCGGGGGCTGCGGGCGCGTCAGCTGCTCGCGCCCGGGTTCCACCGCCCGGGGTACTACGGCGCGGAGAACTTCCTGCGCACCCTCCGCGACGCGGAGGTCGTCGTCACCGACTCGTTCCACTCGACGCTGTTCGCGCTGCTCTTCGGCACCCCGGTGCGGGTGCTCTCGCGCGGACCGGGGCAGGACGACCGGATCGAGTCGCTGCTCGAGCTCTTCGGGGTCCCACCGGCCAAAGCGTTCGGGGCGCCGGACTCGGCACCGGACGGCCCGCTGGTCGCCGACCCGGAGGCGGCCCTGGCGCCGCACCGGGAGCGGAGCCTGGCCTGGCTGGCGGACGCGATCGACGCCGCGACGTCGGGGCGGGCCCGCGGGGACGAGAACGGAACGTAAGATGGCGTTCATGGAGGGGCCCGTGGTGACTGTGGTGATCGCGGCCCACCAGGAGGAGGACGCCATCGAGCGGTGCGTGCGGAGCGTGCTCGCACAGACCGTCACCGACGTCGAGGTGGTGGTGGTCGACGACGGTTCGACCGACCGCACCCGCGAGCGCGTCGCGGCTGTCGCCGCGGAGGACGCCGCGGGCCGGGTTGTGCTCGCCCCGGCGGCACCGAACGCCGGCCCCTCGGTCGCCCGCAACCGGGGACTCGCGCTGGCGCGGGGCCGGTGGATCGGCTTCCTCGACGCGGACGACGAGTTCCACCCCGAGTTCCTCGAGCGCATGCTCGCGGCGGCCGGCCGGGAGCCGGCGGCGGACGTGGTGGTGTGCGCGCACCGCATCGTCGGCGCCGAGGGCGAGATGCGGCTGCGGCCCCACGGCGTCGGGGCCGGCGACCTGTCCGGCGACGAGGCGGTGCTCGCCGCGCTCGAGTTCGGTCTCTCGCACTACGTCTGGGACAAGCTGTTCGCGCGGGAGGTGCTCGGCGAGGCGCCGTTCCCCGAGGGGGTCCACCGCGGGGAGGACCTGCCCGTGGTGCTCCGGGCGCTCGGCGCGGCCGGCGTGGTGCGGGTGCTCGCGGACGCGCTCGTCACGTACTACGTGGGGCCCACGTCGCTGACGTGGGGGAGGGTGGCCCCGGTCGAGGAGTCCCACCGGCTGGTCCGGGCGATGCGCGCGGCCGTGGCCCCGCTGCTCGGCTCCCGCCG
>DUTZ01000494.1 GCA_012841845.1 Actinomycetales bacterium
CGCGCGCCGCGGCGGCGCGCACGCCCGCCGCTGAGCCGGCTGAGCCGCTGAGACCGGGCGTCAGGCCTTCTGGCGCAGCTCCCGCGGGAGGGCGAACGTGATGGTCTCCTCCGCGGTCCGCACCGAGTCGACGTCGGTGAAACCGTGCTCGGCGAGCAGGTCCACCACTCCCCGGACGAGCACCTCCGGCACGGAGGCGCCCGAGGTCAGCCCCACCGTGGTGACGCCTTCCAGCCAGTCGGTGTCGATCTCCTTGGCGTAGTCCACGAGGTGGGCGGCGCCGGCCCCGGCCTGCAACGCCACCTCGACGAGGCGGACCGAGTTGGACGAGTTGCGCGAGCCCACCACGATCACGAGGTCGCACTGCGGCGCCATGGCCTTGACCGCGCCCTGCCGGTTCTGGGTGGCGTAGCAGATGTCGTCCGACGGCGGGTCCTGCAGCGTCGGGTACTTCTCGCGGAGCCGACGGACCGTCTCCATGGTCTCGTCCACGCTCAGCGTGGTCTGGGAGAGCCAGATGAGCTTCTCCGTGTCCACCGGCACGTCGAGGGTGTCCACGGCGTCCGGGCCGTCGACGAGGGTCACCACGTCGGGCGCCTCGCCGGCGGTGCCCTCGACCTCCTCGTGACCGTCGTGGCCCACGAGCAGGATCTGGTAGCCCTCGCGGGCGAAGCGCTTGACCTCGGTGTGCACCTTGGTCACGAGCGGGCAGGTGGCGTCGAACGTGTGCAGCTCGAGCGACCTGGCGCTCTCGCGGACGGCGGGCGAGACGCCGTGGGCGGAGAACACCAGGTTGGCGCCGCGCGGGACCTCGTCGGTCTCGTCCACAAAGATCACGCCCTGGTCGGTGAACGTCTCCACGACGTGCTTGTTGTGGACGATCTCCTTACGGACGTACAGGGGCGCGCCGTGCATCGCCAGGGCCTTCTCGACCGTCTCGACGGCGCGGTCGACGCCGGCGCAGTAGCCGCGGGGCTCGGCGAGCAGCACCCGCTTGGTCGTCGGGTCGGCGGTCATGTCGGTCTGAGCGGTCATGGCCCCAGGGTACGGTTCTAGGTGGAATTCGACCATCCGCCTCCCGGGCGCCGGTAGAGAGGTACCCATGTTCCGTCCCCTGCTCCTCACCCGCGCCACGATCGGTCTCGCCGCCACCGCGGTGGAGCAGACCGTGGCCCTGCCCGCGCGCGCGGTCGAGACGATCTCCGCGATCCCCGGGATCCCGGTGAAGCTCGCGGGCGGGCTCGTGCAGTCGTACCTGCACGCGGGGCAGACGCTCACCGACCTCGCGATCAAGGGCGACCGCGTGCTCGAGTCCGTGTTCCCCGCCCGGTCCGACCAGCCGGAGTGGGCCACGTTCGACGAGGACGAGACCGAGGACGGAGAGGTGCTCGACGTGTCCTACCAGGTCTACGGGACGGCGCCGGGGGCCGTCGCGGATGACGCCGCGTCCGCCGACGTGCCGAGCGGCCGCGTGACCCGCCGCGCCCGGTGACGCCGGCGTCCCCCCGGACCCCCAGCAGTCCGGAGCAGCCGTGGCCCGTCCGCGTGGTCTCGGACCAGATCGCCGCGTGGATCCACCGCCTCGGCGCGGTCTGGGTCGAGGGCCAGATCACCCAGCTGAGCCTGCGCCCCGGGACGCGGACGGCGTTCCTCACGCTGCGCGACCCGTCGGTCGACAACTCGCTCACCCTCACGTGCCCGCCACGGCTCATCTCGGAGGCGCCGGTCCCCGTCACCGAGGGCAGCCGCGTGGTGGTCCGCGGCACGCCCCGCTTCTACACCGGTAGGGGCTCGTTCTCCCTCCAGGTCTCGGAGATCCGCCCGGTCGGCGTGGGCGAGCTGCTCGCACGCATCGAGCGGCTCAAGCAGGCGCTCGCCGCCGAGGGCCTGTTCGACCCCCGCCTCAAGCGTCCGCTGCCGTTCCTGCCGACCTGCGTCGGCCTGGTCACCGGCCGGGCGAGCGCCGCCGAGCGCGACGTCGTGGAGGTGGCCCGCGGCCGGTGGCCGGACGTGCGGTTCGCGATCCGCAACACCGCCGTCCAGGGCGCCTCCGCCGTCCCGCAGATCCTCGATGCGCTGGCCGAGCTCGACGCCGACCCGGCGGTCGACGTCATCATCCTCGCCCGGGGCGGCGGCTCGGTGGAGGACCTGCTCCCGTTCTCCGACGAGGCGCTCGTGCGCGCCGTGTCCCGGTGCCGGACCCCGGTGGTGAGCGCGATCGGTCACGAGCCGGACTCCCCGCTCACCGATCACGTGGCCGACCTGCGCGCGGCTACCCCCACCGATGCCGCCAAGCGGGTCGTCCCCGACGTGGCCGAGGAGCGCCGGCGGATCGCCGAGGCCCGCGCGCGCACCGCCCGGGCTCTGCGCGGCTGGGTGGACCGGGAGCGTCACCAGCTCGACGCCCTCCGGTCGCGGCCGGTGCTGGCGGACCCGCACGGTCTCGTCACCGTCCGGGCCGAGGTCGTGGCCGAGGCCCTGCGCGCGGTCCGCCGCGACGTCACCCGGATCGTGCAGACCGAGTCCACGTCGCTCGGTCACCTCGCGGCCCGCCTCACCACGCTCGGTCCCGCCGCCACGCTCGCCCGCGGGTACGCCGTGGTGCAGTCGGTGGCCGGGGACCACGACGGCCGCGTGGTGTCCTCCATCGCCGACGCGCCGCCCGGGTCGCAGCTGCGCATCCGGGTCTCCGACGGCGCCCTGTCCGCCGCCGTCCTGGGTTCCACCCCGGCCGCCGGCCGCGCCGGGCCCGACCGCGCCTCCCCCGCCACCGACACCGATCCCGACGCCGAGGAGCAGACCTGATGTCCGACGAGCAGACCCCCGTCTCCGAACTGGGCTACGAGCAGGCCCGGGACGAACTCGTCGAGGTGGTGCGCCTGCTCGAGGCCGGCGGCCAGGACCTCGACTCCTCCCTCGCCCTGTGGGAGCGCGGCGAGGAACTGGCCGCGCGCTGCACCGAGC
>DUTZ01000495.1 GCA_012841845.1 Actinomycetales bacterium
GGCCCTGCGCGGCCGGGTCCGCGCCGAGGTCGCGGCCCTGCTCGCCGAGTCCGGTGCCACCTCGGTGCTCGTCACCCACGACCGCGAGGAGGCGCTCGCCACCGCCGACCGCGTCGCCGTGCTCATCGACGGCGAGCTGGCCCAGGTGGACACCCCCGAGCGGCTCTACCTGCACCCCGCGAGCCGCGAGGTCGCGCAGCTCTCCGGGGAGACGGTGGTCCTGCCGGCCACGGCCGACGGCGGGACCGCCCACACCGTCATCGGCGCGGTCCCGCTGGACTCGGCGGCGCAGGGCGCCGGGACGGTGTTGTGGCGCCCGGAGAGCCTCGAGGTGCTCCGGGCCGGTGACGACGACGAGGTCGGCCACGGCCACGGGGTGTGCACCGGCGTGGAGTTCCACGGCGCCACGACCCTGGTCCGGCTGTGGTTCGACGGCACCGACCGGTCCTGCGCCGTCCCGGTCCGCGGCGGCGAGCGCGTCGGGGTGGGCGACCGGGTCGCGGTCCGCCCCCTGCGGACCGCGGTCTTCCACCCGGCCCACTGAGCGGCCGCCCGGGACGTCAGGACTCGTTCTCCGCCCAGCCGAGGGTCCGCTCGACCGCGTCGTCCCACCGGGCCAGCAGCCGCTCCCGCTCGTCGTCGTCCATCTCCGGCTCCCACCGGTGGTCCTCGCGCCACAGGTCCCGCAGCGTCTCCGGGGACTCCCACTCGCCCACGGCCAGGCCCGCCGCGAACGCCGCGCCGAGGGCCGTGGTCTCCGTGACCTCGGGCCGCACCACCGCCACGCCGAGGATGTCGGCCTGGAACTGCATGAGGAAGTCGTTGACCACCATGCCGCCGTCCACGCGCAGCGAGTCCGGCTTCTCCCCGGCGTCGGCGACCATCGCCGCCGCCATCTCCCGGCTCTGGAAGGCGGTGGCCTCGAGCGCGGCGCGCGCCAGGTGGGCGCGGGTGTGGAAGCGGGTCAGGCCCACGAGCGCGCCGCGCGCGTCGGGCCGCCAGCGCGGGGCGAGCAGGCCGGAGAACGCGGGCACGAGGTAGCAGTCCCCGTTGTCCTCCACCGAGGTGGCCAGGTCCTCGGTCTCGGCGGCGTCGTCGATGATCCCCAGGTTGTCGCGCAGCCACTGCACGAGCGAGCCCGCCACCGCCACCGAGCCCTCGAGCGCGTACACGGGGTCCTGCCCCTCGAGCTGGTAGCACACGGTGGTGAGCAGGCCGTTCTCGCTGAACTGCGGCTCGGTGCCGGTGTTGAGCAGCAGGAACGCGCCGGTTCCGTAGGTGTTCTTGGCCTCCCCGGGCTCGAAGCAGGTCTGGCCGAACATGGCCGCCTGCTGGTCGCCGAGGATCCCGGCGATGGGGGTGCCGCCGAACATCCGGCGCTCCGCGACCTCGCCCACCACCCCGGAGGACGGGACGATCTCCGGCAGCATCGCCCGCGGCACCCCGATCCCGCGGCACAGCTCGTCGCTCCACTCCAGCGTCCGCAGGTCCATGAGCATGGTGCGCGAGGCGTTGGTGACGTCGGTGACGTGCAGCGCCGGCTCGCCGTCGGGCCCCCCGCGGCTGCCGCCGGTGAGGTTCCACACCAGCCACGTGTCGATGGTCCCGGCCAGGAGCTCGCCCGCCTCGGCGCGCTCGGTCCCGCGCTCGCCCTCGGAGTCGAGGTGCTCGAGGATCCAGCGGATCTTGGGGCCGGCGAAGTACGTGGACAGGGGCAGGCCCGTGGCGTCGCGGAAGCGGTCCTCGCCGTCGTCGTGCCCCTCCGCCAGCCGCGCGCAGATCCCCGACGTCCGGGTGTCCTGCCACACGATGGCGTTGTACACGGGCCGGCCGGACTCCTTGTCCCACACCACCACGGTCTCGCGCTGGTTGGTGATCCCGATCGCGCTCACCAGCGCCGGCTCGAGGTCGGCGTGGCCCGCGACCTGGGCCATCACGGTGCGCACGTTCTCCCAGATCTCCATGGGGTCGTGCTCCACCCAGCCGGCACGGGGGAGGATCTGCCGGTGTTCGACCTGCGCCGTGGCGGTGGGGACGGGCAGGCCGTCGTGGTCGAAGAGGATGGCACGCGACGAGGTGGTGCCCTGGTCGATGGCGAGGATGTATGTGTTGCGGGTCACGTCGCAAGAGTACGTCCGGTCCGGCGTAGAGTCGGGAAACGAGGCGGCCGGAACCCTCGACCGGCCCCGGAGGGAGTGCGATGCCCACCATGAGAACCCGGTCCGCCCTCGGGCCGGAGCGACGGGCCGAGTCGTGGCGCAGGATGTCGGAGGAGACCTTCGACGTGGTGATCGTCGGAGGCGGGGTGGTGGGCGCCGGCAGTGCCGTCGACGCCGCGACCCGCGGCCTGTCCGTCGCGCTGGTCGAGGCCCGCGACTTCGCCGCCGGGACCTCCTCGCGCAGCTCCAAGATGTTCCACGGCGGGCTGCGGTACCTCGAGCAGCTCGACTTCGGCCTCGTCGCCGAGGCGCTCCACGAGCGCGAGTTGAGTATGTCGCGCCTGGCCCCGCACCTGGTCAAGCCCCTCAAGTTCCTCTTCCCCCTCACCCGGCGGTTCTGGGAGCGGCCCTACATGGCGGCCGGCTTCGTGCTCTACGACGTCATGGGCGGCGCCAAGAGCGTGCCGCCGCAGAAGCACTACACGCGCGCCGGCGCGCTGCGCCTGGCGCCCGGGCTGCGCGAGGACTCGATCGTCGGCGGCATCCGCTACTGGGACACGCTCGTCGACGACGCCCGCCACACGCTCACCCTGGCCCGGACCGCCGCGCGGCACGGCGCCGTGGTGACCACCTCCACCCAGGTCGTCGGGTATCTGCGCGACGGCGAGAGGGTCGTCGGAGTCCGTGTGCGGGACGCGGAGTCGGGCCGGGAGACCGACGTGCGGGCCCGCGTGGTGCTCAACGCGGCCGGTGTGTGGACCGACCAGCTCCAGCAGATGCTCGGCGAGGAGGCCGGCTTCACCGTCCGCGCCTCCAAGGGCGTCCACATCGTGGTGGACCGCGACAAGGTGGACTCCGAGGCCGCGCTCATCCTGCGCACCGAGAAGTCCGTGCTGTTCGTGATCCCCTGGGGCGAGTACTGGATCATCGGCACCACCGACACCGACTGGCACCTCGACCTGGCCCACCCGGCGGCGACGGGCGCGGACATCGACTACATCCTCGGCCACGTCAACGCCGTCCTCACCGACCGGATCACCCGCGAGGACGTCCGCGGCGTCTACGCCGGCCTGCGCCCCCTGCTCTCCGGGGCGGCCGACGCCACCACGGCCAAGCTCTCCCGCGAGCACGCCGTGATGACCGTCGCCCCCGGGGCCGTGGTGGTGGCCGGCGGCAAGTACACCACCTACCGCGTCATGGCGGCCGACGCCGTCGACGCGGCGATCGCCGAGATGGGCGAGGAGGCCGCGGCCGCCGTGCCCGCCTCGACCACCGAGCGGATCCCGCTCCTCGGCGCCGACGGCTACCCGGCCATGGTCAACCGGGCCGACCGGATCGCCGACCGCTACGAGATCCGCGAGGAGCAGGTGCATCATCTGCTCGACCGCTACGGCACGCTCGTCGAGGAGGTGCTCGACCTCGCCGTCGGGCGCCCCGACCTGCTGGGCTCCCTCGGCGGCGCCGAGCGCTACCTGCGCGTCGAGGTGGTCTACGCCGCGCTCTCCGAGGCCGCGCTCCACCTGGAGGACGTCCTCGTCCGGCGGACCCGCATCTCCATGGAGTACCAGCACGGCGGCGTGGAGTGCGCCCGCGAGGTGGCCGACCTCATGGCCGACGCGCTGGGCTGGGACGACGCCCGCGTCGCCCGCGAGATCGAGCTGTTCGAGCGGCGCGTGGCCGCCGAGCAGGCCAGCCAGACCGCGGAGGCCGACGACGAGGCCGACGCCTACCTGCGCGCCGTGCCCGAGGTGCGCGAGTTCCTCGTGGACACCCGCTTCGACCCGGCCGCCGCCGAGCCGGTCGTGAGCGAGAGCCGCTGACGTGGAGCCCGTCGAGATCAACGCCGGCCCCTTCTACCTCCGGGCGCTGCGCGCCGACGACCGCGTCGACGACCGGCCCGCCCTGCGCGCGCTGGGGGAGACCGCCGACGACGCCGTCGCCCGTCGCGACCGGGGCTGGACCGACGGCACGCCACTGACGTGGGCGGCCTGCGTCCAGACCGACGTCGACATGTGCGCCGAGATCCGCTGCGAGGTGGACGGCGACTCCGCCGTCGTGAGCGCCCGCCCCGTACCCGGCGCCGACCGGGCCGACGAGGCCGCTGCCGTGGGCGTCGAGACCGTGACCCGGTTCGTCGAAGGGGCGCTCGGACTGGCCGTCGTCCCCGGCTGAGGCGGCCGGCGGGGGCGGCCGACGGAAGGGCCCGCCGACCAC
>DUTZ01000496.1 GCA_012841845.1 Actinomycetales bacterium
ATCACGCACACCGCGCCGGGGGCGATGCGGGGGCGGCGGCCGGGTCCGCGGGGGCCGGGGCTGGTGGTGTTCACGTGAGCAGCATAGGGGTGGGCGGGGCCGGGCGGTGGTCCGAAATCGGCCGGACCCCGGCCCGCGCGGGGCGGGACGGGGGTCCGGGGGCGATGCCGGGCCGGCAGGCGCGGGGCGCTGCTGCCGGGGTCCGGCGATCAGTAGCCCAGGTCGTCCAGGCGGACCGACGCACCGGTGGTGTCGCCGAAGCCGTCGTCCGGGCCGTAGAAGCCGTCGCCGTAGTCCGGGATGGAGTACGCGGCGGCGCGGGCCTCCTCGGTGGGCTCGACCGTGGCGTTGCGGTACCGGTTGATGCCGGTGCCGGCCGGGATGAGCTTACCGATGATGACGTTCTCCTTGAGGCCCACGAGCTTGTCCGACCGCTTGTTGATCGCGGCGTCGGTGAGCACGCGGGTGGTCTCCTGGAAGGAGGCCGCCGAGAGCCACGAGTCCGTGGCGAGCGAGGCCTTGGTGATGCCCATGAGCACCGGGCGGGCCGAGGCCGGCGAGCCGCCCTCGGTGAGGACCCGCTTGTTCTCGGCGGTGAGCTCGGCGCGCTCGACCAGGGCACCGGGCAGGAACTCGGTGCTGTTGGACTCGTTGATCGCGACGCGGCGCATCATCTGGCGGACGATCACCTCGATGTGCTTGTCGTGGATCGACACACCCTGCGAGCGGTAGACCTTCTGCACCTCGTCCACGAGGTGCTTCTGAACACCGTTCGGGCCGAGGATCGCCAGCACCTCGTGCGGGTCCGCCGGACCCTCGAGCAGGGCCTGGCCGCGCTCGACGTGGTCGCCGTCGACCAGCGGACGGGACGAGCCGTCCTCGAGGTCCATGTGGGCGAGGCCCTGACGCTTGGAGAGCTTCTCGTAGACGATCTCGTCCGCGCCGTTGTCCGGCACGATCGTGATCGTGTAGAACCGCTCCTCCTCCTCGAGGCGGATGCGGCCCGCCTCTTCGGCGATGGGCGCCTTGCCCTTGGGCACGCGGGCCTCGAACAGCTCCTGGACGCGCGGCAGACCACCGGTGATGTCGTCACCGACGCCACCCTGATGGAAGGTGCGCATCGTGAGCTGCGTACCGGGCTCACCGATGGACTGGGCGGCGACGATGCCGACGGCCTCGCCGATGTCCACGAGCTGGCCGGTCGCCATGGAGCGGCCGTAGCAGGTCGCGCACACGCCGGTGCCGGTGGTGCAGGTGAGGACCGAGCGGACCTTGACCTTCTCCACGCCGGCGGCGATGAGCGCCTCGATGGTCGGGTCGCCGAGGTCGGTCCCGGCGGCCACGATCACCTCGCCGGACGCGTCGAGCGCGTCCTCCGCGAGCGTGCGCGCGAACGTCGAGGTCTCGACGTGCTCGTCGCGCTCGAGCGCACCGGTCGGCGCGCCCTGGACGTCCACGACGGGCCGGGCGATGATCGTCTCGATGCCCTTGGTGGTGCCACAGTCGGTCTCGCGGACGATGACGTCCTGCGACACGTCCACCAGACGACGCGTGAGGTAGCCCGAGTCGGCCGTACGGAGTGCCGTGTCGGCCAGGCCCTTACGCGCACCGTGCGTGTTCATGAAGTACTCGAGCACCGTCAGGCCCTCGCGGAACGACGACTTGATGGGCTGCGGGATGAACTCGCCGTTCGGGCGCGTCACCAGGCCCTTCATGCCGGCCAGCGAGCGGATCTGGACCATGTTGCCCGCCGCGCCCGACTTGACGATCGTCGGGATCGGGTTGGTGTCCGGGTAGTGGGCCTCCATGGCCTGCCCGATCTCCTCCGTGGCCTCCTGCCACAGCTTGACCAGGTCGGCCTTGCGCTCCTCGTCGGTGATCTTGCCGAGCGAGAACTGCGACTCCAGGCGGCTGGCCTTGGCGTCGTACGCCGACAGGATCTCCTGCTTCTGCGGCGGCACGAGCACGTCGGACATGGCGATGGTGACGCCCGAGCGGGTGGCCCAGTAGAAGCCCGCGTCCTTGAGCTTGTCCACGGTCTGCGCCACGACGATCATCGGGTAGCGCTCGGCCAGGTCGTTGATGATCACGGCCTGACGCTTCTTGGGCATCTGCTCGTTGACGAACGGGTAGTCCACCGGGAGCAGCTCGTTGAACATCACGCGGCCGAGCGTGGTCTCGCAGGTCCACTCCTGGCCGGGGGTCCAGCCCTCGGGGAACTGCTCGGCCTCGATCTCGGCGGTCGGACGCTGCTGCGTCATCCGCACCCGGATGGTGGCGTGGATGTCGAGCAGGCCCAGATCGACGGCCATGATGGCCTCGGCCGGGGTCGAGTACACGCCGGTGGCCGGCGCGTCCGTCGCGGCCTCGGTGTACTCGCCGGTGGCGCCCTCGTCGCCGCGGGTCAGGTAGTACAGGCCGGTGACCATGTCCAGTCGCGGCATGGCCAGCGGGCGACCCGAGGCGGGCGAGAGGATGTTGTTCGAGGCCAGCATGAGGATGCGGGCCTCGGCCTGCGCCTCCGCGGACAGCGGGAGGTGCACGGCCATCTGGTCGCCGTCGAAGTCGGCGTTGAACGCCTCACACACCAGCGGGTGGAGCTGGATGGCCTTGCCCTCGACGAGCTGCGGCTCGAACGCCTGGATGCCGAGGCGGTGCAGCGTGGGCGCGCGGTTGAGCATCACCGGATGCTCGGCGATGACCTCTTCGAGCACGTCCCACACCTGGTCGCGCTGACGCTCGACCATGCGCTTGGCGGACTTGATGTTCTGCGCGTGGTTGAGGTCCACGAGGCGCTTCATGACGAACGGCTTGAACAGCTCGAGCGCCATGAGCTTGGGCAGACCGCACTGGTGCAGCTGGAGCTGCGGACCCACGACGATCACGGAGCGACCCGAGTAATCGACGCGCTTGCCGAGCAGGTTCTGGCGGAACCGGCCCTGCTTGCCCTTGAGGAGGTCCGAGAGCGACTTGAGCGGGCGGTTGCCCGGGCCGGTGACGGGCCGGCCGCGGCGACCGTTGTCGAACAGCGCGTCGACGGACTCCTGGAGCATCCGCTTCTCGTTGTTGACGATGATCTCGGGCGCGCCGAGGTCCATCAGCCGCTTGAGGCGGTTGTTCCGGTTGATGACGCGACGGTAGAGGTCGTTGAGGTCCGAGGTGGCGAAGCGGCCACCGTCGAGCTGGACCATCGGACGCAGCTCCGGCGGGATCACCGGGACGGCACCGAGCACCATCGCGGCCGGGTTGTTGCCCGACTGCAGGAAGGCGGAGACCACCTTGAGGCGCTTGAGGGCACGGATCTTCTTCTGGCCCTTGCCGTTGCGGATCACGTCGCGCAGGGACTCGGCCTCGGCGTCGAGGTCGAAGTTCTCCAGCAGCGCCTGGATCGCCTCGGCGCCCATGCCGCCGGAGAAGTACTCCCCGAAGCGGTCGTCGAGCTCGCGATAGATGCTCTCGTCGACGACGATCTGGTTGGGCTCCAGCTTGGTGAAGGTGTTCCAGATCTCCTCGAGCCGGTCCAGCTCGCGCTGGGCGGCCTCGCGGAGCTTCTTCATCTCCTTCTCGCCGCCGTCCTTGACCTTGCGGCGCGCGTCGGCCTTGGCGCCCTCGGCCTCGAGCTCGGCGAGGTCGGCCTCGAGCTTCTTGGCGCGCGCCTCGATGTCCGAGTCGCGCTCGTCCTCGATGATCTTGCGCTCCTCGAGCATCTGCGCCTCGAGGGTGCTCAGTTCGTTGTGGCGCAGCTCGTCGTCGACCTCCGTGATGACGTAGGCCGCGAAGTAGATGATCTTGTCGAGGTCCTTGGGCGCGATGTCGAGCAGGTAGCCCAGGCGCGACGGCACACCCTTGAAGTACCAGATGTGCGTGACCGGGGCGGCGAGCTCGATGTGGCCCATCCGCTCGCGGCGCACCTTGGCGCGGGTCACCTCGACGCCACAGCGCTCACAGATGATCCCCTTGAAGCGCACGCGCTTGTACTTGCCGCAGTAGCACTCCCAGTCCCGGGTGGGGCCGAAGATCTTCTCGCAGAACAGGCCCTCCTTCTCCGGCTTGAGGGTGCGGTAGTTGATGGTCTCCGGCTTCTTGACCTCGCCGTAGGACCAGTTACGGATGTCCTCGGCGGTGGCGAGGCTGATGACCAGCTCGTCGAAGTAGTTGACGTCCTGCACGTAGGCGTCCTTTCCCGGGTGGGATGGTGGCGGGCCCCTCGGGGGCGGTGGGGCCGGTGTGGGGCCCGCCGTGGTGGAACTGAAATTCTGCGGGTGCGGGCAGGGGCGCCGGGGCGCCCCCGCCGCCTACTACTGGGCCAGCTCGTCGGCCGCCGAGGACTCGTCGCGGGACAGGTTGATCCCGAGGTTCGCGGCGGTGCGGTCGAGGTCGTCGTCCTCGGCGCCCTCGCCGAGCGAGACGGCCTGGCCGTCGCTGGAGAGCACCTCGACGTTGAGGCACAGCGACTGCAGCTCCTTGAGCAGCACCTTGAACGACTCCGGGATGCCGGGCTCGGGGATGTTCTCGCCCTTGACGATCGCCTCGTACACCTTGACGCGGCCCACGACGTCGTCGGACTTGATCGTGAGCAGCTCCTGCAGGGTGTACGCGGCGCCGTAGGCCTGCATCGCCCAGCACTCCATCTCACCGAAGCGCTGGCCACCGAACTGGGCCTTACCGCCGAGCGGCTGCTGGGTGATCATCGAGTACGGACCCGTCGAGCGGGCGTGGATCTTGTCGTCCACCAGGTGGTGCAGCTTGAGGATGTACATGTAGCCCACGGCCACCGGGTACGGGAACGGCTCACCCGACCGGCCGTCGATGAGCGTGGCCTTGCCGTCGCCGGCCACCATACGCTCGCCGTCGCGGTTGGGCAGCGTGCAGTCGAGCAGCCCGGTGATCTCGTCGTCCGACGCGCCGTCGAACACGGGGGTCGCCGTGTTGGTGTCGGCCTCCACGCGGTGGAGCTGCTCCGGCAGCTGCTGCGCCCACTCGGGCATCGAGCCGTCGGCCTCCTTGGGGACCTCCCAGCCGGCCTTGGCCAGCCAGCCGAGGTGGGTCTCCATGATCTGGCCGATGTTCATACGACGCGGGACGCCGTGCGTGTTGAGGATGATGTCGACCGGCGTGCCGTCGGGCAGGAACGGCATGTCCTCCTGCGGGAGGATCTTGCCGATGACGCCCTTGTTGCCGTGGCGGCCGGCGAGCTTGTCGCCGTCCTGGATCTTGCGCTTCTGCGCCACGTACACGCGGACCAGCTCGTTGACACCGGGGGGCAGGTCGTCGTCGTCCTCACGCGAGAACACGCGGACGCCGATCACCTTGCCGGACTCGCCGTGCGGCACCTTGAGGGAGGTGTCGCGCACCTCGCGCGCCTTCTCGCCGAAGATCGCGCGGAGCAGGCGCTCCTCCGGGGTCAGCTCGGTCTCGCCCTTGGGCGTGACCTTGCCGACCAGCACGTCGCCGTCGCGGACCTCGGCGCCGATGCGCACGATGCCGCGGTCGTCGAGGTCCGCCAGGACCTCGTCGGAGACGTTGGGGATGTCGCGGGTGATCTCCTCGGCGCCCAGCTTGGTGTCGCGGGCGTCGATCTCGTGCTCCTCGATGTGGATGGACGTGAGCACGTCCTCCTCCACGAGGCGCTGCGAGAGGATGATGGCGTCCTCGTAGTTGTGGCCCTCCCACGGCATGATCGCCACGAGGAGGTTCTTGCCGAGCGCCATCTCGCCGTCCTCGGTGCACGGCCCGTCGGCCAGTACCTGGCCGACCTCGACGCGCTGCCCCTCGTCCACGATCGGCTTCTGGTTGGAGCACGTGCCCTGGTTGGAGCGCGCGAACTTGGCCAGGCGGTAGGTCTGGCGACCCCCGTCGTCGTCCATGACGGTGATGAAGTCGGCCGAGACCTCCTCCACGACGCCCGCCGAGCCGTTGACGATGACGTCGCCGGCGTCGACGGCGGCGCGCAGCTCCATGCCGGTGCCCACGAGCGGGGCCTCCGAGCGGACCAGCGGCACGGCCTGGCGCTGCATGTTGGCACCCATGAGGGCACGGTTGGCGTCGTCGTGCTCGAGGAACGGGATCATCGCGGTGGCCACGGAGACCATCTGGCGCGGCGAGACGTCCATGTAGTCGACCTCGTCGGCGGGGACCCGCTCGACGTCGCCGTGCCGCTTGCGCACGAGGACGGTCTCGTGGGCGAACCGCATGTCGTCGGTCAGCGTGGTGTTCGCCTGCGCCACGACGTGGCGGTCCTCCTCGTCGGCGGTGAGGTAGTCCACCTCGTCCGTGACCAGGCCGTCGACGACCCGGCGGTACGGGGTCTCGATGAAGCCGAACGGGTTGATCCGCGCGTACACCGAGAGCGAGCCGATGAGGCCGATGTTGGGACCCTCGGGGGTCTCGATCGGGCACATGCGGCCGTAGTGCGAGGCGTGGACGTCGCGGACCTCGAGGCCGGCGCGCTCACGCGAGAGGCCGCCGGGCCCGAGCGCCGAGAGGCGACGCTTGTGCGTGAGGCCCGACAGCGGGTTGTTCTGGTCCATGAACTGCGACATCTGGGAGGTCCCGAAGAACTCCTTGAGCGCCGCCGTGATGGGCCGGATGTTGATGAGGGACTGCGGGGTGATGGCCTCGGAGTCCTGCGTGGTCATGCGCTCGCGCACGACGCGCTCCATCCGGGACAGGCCCACGCGGACCTGGTTCTGGATGAGCTCGCCGACGGTGCGCAGGCGGCGGTTGCCGAAGTGGTCGATGTCGTCGACCTCGACCGGCACCTCGCGGCCGCCCTCGACCTGCATCGAGGTCTCCCCCGCGTGCAGACGCACCAGGTACTCGATGGTCGCGGCGATGTCCTCACGCGTGAGCGTGGTGGTGGCGTCGCCCTCGGGGTCCGGCAGGCCGAGCTTGCGGTTGACCTTGTAGCGGCCGACGCGGGCCAGGTCGTAGCGCTTCTCCTTGAAGAACAGGTTGTCGAGCAGCGCCTCGGCCGACTCGCGGGTCGGCGGCTCGCCCGGACGGAGCTTGCGGTAGATCTCGAGCAGCGCCTGGTCGGTGTCCTCGACCGTGTCCTTCTCGAGGGTGGACATCATGATCTCGGAGAAGCCGTAGCGCTCCTTGATCTCGGTGGTGGTCCAGCCGAGCGCCTTGAGGAGCACGGTGACGGACTGGCGACGCTTGCGGTCGATGCGGACGCCGACCGTGTCGCGCTTGTCCACGTCGAACTCGAGCCACGCGCCGCGCGACGGGATCACCTTGACGGAGTGGACGTCCTTCTCCGTGGACTTGTCGCGCGAGCGGTCGAAGTACACGCCCGGCGAGCGGACGAGCTGCGAGACGACGACGCGCTCGGTGCCGTTGATGATGAACGTGCCCTTGTCGGTCATCATCGGGAAGTCACCCATGAAGACGGTCTGCGACTTGATCTCGCCCGTCTCGGTGTTCTCGAACTCCGCCGTGACGAACAGCGGCGCCTCGTAGGTGCGGTCCTTCTCGCGGCAGTCCTCGATGGACGCCTTGACCTCTTCGAAGTACGGCTCCGAGAAGGAGAGCGACATGGAACCGGAGAAGTCCTCGATCGGGGAGATCTCCTTGAGGATCGCCTCCAGGCCCCCCTCGAGGTTGGTGACGCCGCGCGCGGCGGCCTCCTGGGTCCACGCGTCCGATCCGATGAACCACTCGAACGACTCCGTCTGGAGGTCGAGCAGTCCCGGAACCGGCAGCGGCTCGGAGAGCTTCGCGAACGAGACCCTCCTGGGCGCACCGGGGACGGTGGAGACTGACGTGGTCTGGCGGGAGACTGCCAAGATGGGTCCTTCCAGCACCTCACGTGATCGCCTCGGACGGCGACCACAGATGTATCTGCGAGCGGTCCGCCGACGGGTATCGCCCCAGGTCCGGGAGGTGTGAGGGCTCGGTGAAGACCCGACGGGAGGCCGGGGACGAGCCGTCACGGGACGGACGAGAGGGCAAATAGCAGCCAGCGCAACGTCCGAATCTACGTCATGGCGGCGCGGAAGTCCAGCCGTCGACGGGGCGGCGCCCCGGAGGCTGTGCGCGTGCGTGGCGTCGGTCCCGACCTCTGCGCTGGCGGCCCTCGTGGGTGATCCCTCCGGGGATCCCCTCATCGGCCCCCGATCGCCGGGGCGACGCGTCTCGGGCGTTGTGACCTGCCCGACGCACCTAAAGAGTGACGCCTCGCGCGCCGTTCGTCAAGGATTTGTCGCGGACCCGCCGGGATCGTGTCCCCGGAACCGGTGGTCAGGACGGCAGGTCGGGGATCCTCGAGAGCTTCCAGACGCCGTCGATCCGGTCGAGGCCGACGAGGTAGGTGCCGATCGTGCTGCCGGCCGCCTGGCCCCCGCGGGACATCGAGACGTCCTGTACGAGCAGCACTTCGGCGCTGTCGCCGGACAGGTGCGTCACGCCCGCCTCGCGCACCTGGGCGTCGACCTCGGTCTCGGTCTGCTCGTAGGTGTCCTTGAGCGTCGCCCAGTTCTCGTCGAGCTTGGCCACGAGGTCCGGGGTGAGGAACTCGTCGAGGGAGTCGTGGTAGGCGTCGAGCTCCTCGTGGTCGATCGACACGAGGCGCTGGACGTTGGTGGAGGCCGCGGTGAGCACCTCGTCGGTGGCCTCCCGGTCCACGAACGCCCGGTTGGGCGTGTCGTCGCCGGTCCGCGCGAGCACGATGCCGGTGATCCCCGCCACCCCGGCCACCAGGCCCACGACGACGGCGAGGACCGCGAGCACGAGACCGACGGGCAGACCCCGGCCCCGCC
>DUTZ01000497.1 GCA_012841845.1 Actinomycetales bacterium
CGCCGCGACGAGGGTGCGGACGGGCCGGGAGGCGCGGGTACGGCGGACGGGCGTCGTCGTCGGCATGGGGCGCAGGCTACCTCGCCGTCGCCCCTTCAGTCACTCTGGCACCACGGACACCAGAACAGTGACCGGTTCTCCACCTCCCGCACCCGGATCTCCGTGCCGCACACGCGGCACTCCCACCCGTCGCGCTGGTAGACGTAGTTGCGCGGGCGGTCGGCGCCGCGACGCGGCACGTCGCCGTGGTCGTGCTCGGGCCGGATGGTGTGGATCATCCCGGTGTCCACTCCGATCGGCATGAGCGTGACGAGGTCCGCCCACAGCGCGTCGAACTCCGCGCGGTCGACGTCGCGGCCCGGCCGGAACGGGTCGAGTCCGGCCCGGAAGAGCACCTCGGCGCGATAGACGTTGCCCACCCCGGCGAGCACCGCCTGGTCCATGAGCAGCGCGCCGATCGGCCGGGCGCTGCGGCCGATCCGCGCCCACGCACGGTCCGGGTCGGCGTCGGGGTCCAGCGGGTCCGGGCCGAGCCGGGCCCGCACCTCCTCGACCCCCGCCTCGGCGATCACCTCGCACCGCGTGGGGCCGCGCAGGTCCACCGCGCGCGCCGTGGCCCCCTCCCCCGAGCCCTCGACCCGCATGCGGACCTGGCCGACCGGCGGCGGCGCGTCCTGGCCGTCGGGGATCGGGTGGGTGTCGAAGAACCCGTAGAGCCCCAGGTGGACGTGGACGGCGAGCCCGCCGGCGTAGTAGTGGAAGAGGTGCTTGCCGACGGCCGACGCGTGCTCGAAGTGGCGACCGTCGACGACGACGTGGTCGGCGAAGCGCCCCTGGGGGCTCGAGACGCGGACCGGCCCGCCTGCGAAGTACTCGGTGTGCAGGCGGGCCAGTCGGTGGAGGGTGTGCCCCTCGGGCAACGGTGTCAGGCCCCCGGGACGGCCGGGGCCTCGCCGGTGCGCTCGTACTCGGCGAGGATGTCGATGCGGCGCTGGTGGCGCTCCGCCTCGGACCAGGGCTGGGCGATAAAGGCGTCGACGATCGCGAGCGCCTCCTCGCGGGAGTGCATGCGGCCGCCGAGCCCGATGAGCTGGGCGTTGTTGTGCTCGCGGGCGAGCTTGGCGGTCTCCACGCTCCAGGCCAGCGCGCAGCGGGCGCCCGTGACCTTGTTCGCGGCGATCTGCTCGCCGTTGCCCGAACCGCCCAGCACGATGCCGAGGCTGCCCGGGTCGGCGACGACCTTCTCTGCGGCGGCGATGCAGAAGGCCGGGTAGTCGTCCTCCGCGTCGTAGGTGTGGGCGCCGCAGTCGACCACCTCGTGCCCGGAGGCCTCGAGATGCTCGGCGATGGCGTTCTTGGTCTCGAAGCCGGCGTGGTCCGCTCCCAGGTAGATGCGCATGGGTGCGATTCTGCCACGCCCCCGGTGTGCGCTTTGTCTTGTGCCCGTAAGACAAAGCGCACACCGGGCCCGGAGGGCCCTAGTCGAACCGCGGCGACTCCGTGCGGCTGCGCTTGAGCTCGAAGAAGTAGGGGTACTCGGCCAGCAGCGCGGCGCCGTCGAAGACCTTGCCGGCCTCCTCGCCGCGCGGGATGCGGGTGAGGACGGGTCCGAAGAACGCGGTGCCGTCCACGTGCACGACCGGGGTGCCGACCTCGTCGCCGACGGGGTCCATGCCGCGGTGGTGGGACTCGCGCAGGGCGGCGTCGTGGGCGTCCGAGTCGGCGGCGTCGGCGAGGTCGGCGTCGAGGCCCGCGGCGGCGAGCGCCTC
>DUTZ01000039.1 GCA_012841845.1 Actinomycetales bacterium
GGCGACGCCGTCACCGGCCTGGCCCCGGCCTTCGACGGGCGGATCTGGTACGCGACCTCCGGCGGCACGGTCGGGACGGTGCGCCCCGGCGACGACGCCTCGCTGCGCACGCTCGCCCTGCCGGCGGGGGAGAAGATCACCAACGGGCTCACCGTGCGGCCCGGCGGCGCGTCCGTCCTCACGACGCGCGCGCTGTACGAGGTGGACCCGGCCGCCGACGGCACGCCCACGGTCCGCTGGCGGCACGGCTACGACGTGGGGCCGGGGCGCAAACCCGGACTGCTCGCCCACGGCTCCGGCACCACGCCCACGTACTTCGGTCCCGGCGACGGGTTGGTGGCGATCACCGACGACACCGACCGGCCCGACCTGCTGGTGCTACGGCGCGACGACGGCGAGGTGCTCTGCCGCACCCCCGCCTTCGCCACCACGCTGGACCCGACGAGCGCCGCGCCGGACGGGGTCCTCATCGACGGACCCGCGGCCACCGAGAACTCGATCATCGCGGCAGGGCGGGGCGCGTCCGGGACCGCGCTGGTGCTGGTCAACACCTACGGGTTCGAGTACCCGCCGTTCGCGACGGACGGCCCGGCGGTCCCAGCGGGCGCGCCGTACGCGGGCGGGATGACCCGCGTGGACGTCCACCCCGACGGCTCGTGCGCCGGCCGGGCGTGGACCTCGACCGCCCGCACCGCCTCGCTGCCCAAGCTCACGCGCGAGGACGGACAGATCCACTCACTCGCGTACGGGCCGCGGGCGCCCCACCCGTTCCTCGACCACGGGCTGGCGCAGAAGGTGGGCCCGGTGGACGCGGTCTCCATCGATGTAGAGACGGGTCGGGAGGCGGCGCGGACGCCGGTCGGGGTGGCGCCGATCGACGAGCCCATGGAGCTCACCGGGACGATCGCCGCGCGCGGCGACGGGCCCGGCGTGATGTGGCAGCCGACGCTCACGCGGATGCTGCGGATCGGGTAGGGGCCCCGCCCCCGCCCCGCGTCAGCGGACGACGATGACGGCGCAGGGGGCCTTCTGGAGCAGGCGGCGAGACACGGAGCCGAGCAGCATGCCGGCGAAACCGCCGTGGCCGCGCGAGCCGGTGACGAGCACGGCGGCGTCGCGGGACTCCTCGGCGATCGTCACGGCGGGCTCGCCCACCACCAGGACGAGGTCCACCGACACCTCGGGGTGGCGGGCCTCGTGCGGGGCGAGGGCGTCGGTGATCTCCTTCTCGTCCTCGGCCAGCACGCTCTCGGCGAGGCGGTCCAGGTCGAACAGCGAGGCGCCGGGCAGTCGCGGCACCTCCACGCAGTGCACGGCGCGCAGGCTCGTGCGGCGGCGCTCGGCCTCGGCGAAGGCGAACGCGACGGCCGGCTCGCCGGAGGGGGAGCCGTCGGCGGCGAGGACGACCGGGCCGGCCGGCGGCGTCTCGGGGGCGTGCGGGGTGATGACGATGACCGGGCACGTCGCGTGCTCGACGATGCCGGCGGAGGTGGAGCCCATCGCGAAGTCCTCGCGGGCGGTGAGACCGCGGCTGCCCACCACGACGGCGGAGGCGTTCCGGGACGCCTCGACGAGCGCGCCCACGGGGCTGTCGGCCACGACGCGGTAGCGGGCCTCGACGTCGTAGGTCAGCTCGGCGAGCTGGTCCCGCATCGCGCCCTCGACGTTGGCGCGGGCGGTCTCGTCGAACTGGACCACCCGGCCGACGGCGCGGTCGGCGGAGATCACCTCGAGCGGGGCGTCGTGGTCGCGGGCCCAGCCGGCGGCCCAGGCGACGGCTCGGCGCGCGTCCCGCGATCCGTCGTATCCGCAGATGACCGGTCCGATGGCGGGCTCCGACATGAGTTCCTCCTGGGTGCGGCGTCAGGCTCAACCCAGCCTAGTCGGCGCCGCCGGGGCGCAACCCGCCAGTGGCACCGAGTGCCTAAAACCGATCTTCTCGTTTTATGGACCAGTTCCAGATTGTTGGGTAGGGTCGGGGACATGACGACGGAGACGCACGAACCCGGGGCGCTGCTCCGGTCGGCCGGGCTGCGGGTCACCGCGCCGCGGCTGGCGGTCCTCGACGTCGTCGATTCCCGGCCGCACATTGCGGCCGAGGACGTCGCCACCCGCGTGCGGGAGCGGCTCGGCGCCGTGTCCACGCAGACCGTCTACGACGCGCTGCGCGTGTGCACCACCGCCGGCCTCATGCGCCGCATCGAGCCCGCCGGGTCCCCGGCGCGGTACGAGCGCCGGGTGGGCGACAACCACCATCACCTCGTGTGCCGGCACTGCGGCCGCATCGAGGACGTCGACTGCGCGGTGGGCAGCCCGCCCTGCCTCACCGCGTCGGACGACCACGGCTTCGAGATCGACGAGGCCGAGGTCGTGTTCTGGGGCGTGTGCCCCGAATGCCGGACCAGCGAGGCGCTCCTCGCGGCAGACTGAGACCTACGCCACACCCCGCCCACCCACCACTTGAGGAGAGATCACGATGAGCACCCATCCCGCAGACAAGGGACGTCGCGACGTCCAGGCCAAGGCGCCGACCACCACCGACAGTGGTGTGCCCGTCCCCCACGACGAGTTCAGCGCCACCGTCGGCAAGCAGGGCCCGCAGACGATCCAGGACTTCTACCTGATCGAGAAGCTGGCCCACTTCAACCGAGAGAACGTCCCCGAGCGCATCCCGCACGCCAAGGGCTCCGGCGCCTTCGGCGAGTTCGAGACCACCGAGGACGTCTCCGACATCACCTGCGCCGGCCTGTTCCAGAAGGGCGTCAAGACCCCGATGCTCGCGCGGTTCTCCACCGTCGCCGGGGAGAAGGGCAGCCCGGACACCTGGCGCGACCCGCGCGGCTTCGCGCTGAAGTTCTACACCCAGGAGGGCAACTACGACCTCGTGGGCAACAACACTCCGATCTTCTTCATCCGTGACGCCATCAAGTTCCCGGACTTCATCCACTCGCAGCGCCGCAAGAGCGCCTCGGGCCTGCGCAACCACGCCATGCAGTGGGACTTCTGGACCCTGAGCCCCGAGACCACCCACCAGGTCACCTGGCTCATGGGCGACCGCGGCATCCCCAAGACGTGGCGCCACATGGACGGCTTCGGCTCGCACACGTACCAGTTCATCAACGCCGAGGGGAAGCGCCACTGGGTCAAGTTCCACTTCAAGACCAACCAGGGCATCGACTTCCTCACCGCCGATGAGGCCGACCGGCTGGCCGGTACGGACCCCGACCTGCACCGTGAGGACCTCTACGAGTCCATCCGCAACGGCGACTACCCGTCGTGGGACCTGTACGTGCAGGTCATGCCGCTCGAGGAGGCCGACGGCTACCGCTTCAACCCCTTCGACCTGACCAAGACCTGGTCGCAGAAGGACTACCCGAAGCGCAAGGTCGGCACCATGACCCTCAACCGGAACCCGGACAACCACCACGCGCAGATCGAGCAGGCCGCGTTCGCGCCGACCAACATCGTGCGCGGCATCGGCTTCTCGCCCGACAAGATGCTGCTTGGCCGGATCTTCGCCTACCCGGACATCCACCGCTACCGCATCGGCCCCAACTACACGCAGATCCCGGTCAACGCCCCGATCTCGCCGCTGAGCTCCTACTCCAAGGAGGGGCCGATGCAGTACGAGTTCAACCAGGCGGAGATGGCCGAGTACCACCCCAACTCGATCGACGGCCCGACCGCCGATCCCGCCAAGGGCTACGACTTCGGCGAGTGGGACACCAAGGGCTCGGACATCCACCGGGAGGACGTCGCACCGCACGCCGAGGACACCGACCAGGTGCAGGCCACCACCCTGTACCGCGAGGTCCTCGACGACGCGGCCCGCGAGCGTCTGGCCTACAACATCACCGGGCACGTCGGGAAGATCGACCCCTCCGAGACCGAGCTGCTCGAGCGGGTCTACGCCTACTGGTCGGCCGTGGACCCCGAGCTCGGGGACAACGTCCGCAAGGGCGTCGAGGGGCTGGCCGAGCGCGGTAACCACCGCCTGCGCGTCTAGACCACAGGGCCCACAGGCCCACCACCCCCGCACCGCCGCTCCTCCTCCCCGACATCGGCGACCCTCGAAGTCCTCGAAATCGGCGACCCTCCGGCCGGATCGGCAGCCCATCTGGGGCCTGCCGATCCGGTGACGGAGTCGCCGATTTCCAGGGGGACGTCCGGGGGATGTCCGAGAGTCGTCCGGGAGAGCCCGGTGCAGCGGGGGACAGCACCGAAAGGAGGCCACCACCATGGCCAAGGACACCAAGAAGGACAGCAAGAAGGCCGACACCAAGAAGGCCGACACGAAGTCGACGACGAAGGCGGCGGTCACCAAGACCTCGACGGCGGCGACGAGCCCGATCACCTCGACGCTCACCGCGGCGCAGCAGAAGACCGCCGGCGCGGCGCTGCAGCAGTCGCTGGTCGACCTCATCGACCTGTCGCTGGTGACCAAGCAGGTCCACTGGGCGGTGGTGGGCCCCCGCTTCCGGAGCGTCCACCTGGCGCTCGACGAGGTCGTGGCGGACGCCCGGACGTTCACCGACGAGGTGGCCGAGCGGGCCACCGCGATCGGCGTCATGCCGGACGGGCGCTCCACCACGGTCGCCAAGGACTCGGCGCTGGCCAAGGTCGGCGAGGGGTTCACCGCCGACGAGGACGTCGTGGACATCACCACTGCCGCCCTCACGGCGACCATCAAGCGACTGCGGAAGAACATCGAGA
>DUTZ01000498.1 GCA_012841845.1 Actinomycetales bacterium
CGTGCGCAGGAGGCCGGCGGCCTCGGCCCAGCCGGCGCCGCTGCCTCCGGCGTCCTCGGGGGCGGTGAGGCGGGCGAGGCCGACTTCGGTGAGGGTGGCCCACACCGCGTCGGGGTCGGGCGGGACGTCGGGTCCGGAGAACCGGGCCACGACGTCGTCCATCATCTGCTGCAGGTCCGGGTCGACGGCGAGGTCGGCCGTGGTGTCGGTGGTGGTCATCAGCGCATCCCCAGTCCCCGCGCGATCACGCCGCGCAGGATCTCGTTGGTGCCGCCGCGGAGCGTGAAGCCCGGGCGCTGGTGGAGGCCCGCGCGGAGCAGGGCGTCGATCTCTCCCGGGCCGCCGGAGACCTCGTCGCCGAGGCGCGTGGACACGACGTCCACGATCTCGCCCTCGGTGGTGGTGCCTAGCAGCTTGACGAGCGCGGCGGCGGTGTCGGCCTTCTCGCCGCGCTGCAGGGCGCCGGCGATGTTCTGGCTCAGGACGTGCAGGCCCGCCATGCGGGCGACGGTGCGGCCGAGGTCCGAGCGCTCGGGGAGCCGGCCCTGCTGGATCGCCCCGATCTCGGCGGCGAGCAGGCGGAAGGAGGAGAGGAAGCGCTCGGGGCCGCTGCGCTCGAAGGCGAGCTCGGAGTTGACCTGTTCCCAGCCGTTGCCCAGAGTGCCGAAGACCCGGGAGTCGGGGACGAAGACCTCGTCGAGGACCACCTCGTTGAAGTGGTGGTCGCCGGAGAGGGAGACGATCGGGCGGATGGTCACGCCCTCGCTGCGCAGGTCCACGATGAACTGGCTCAGGCCGGCGTGCCGGTGCGCGGTGTCCAGGGGCTCGGTGCGGGCCAGGGCGATAAAGGCCTCGGCGTGCTGGGCCCCGGACGTCCACACCTTGGTGCCGGTGACCGTCCACCCGCCGTCCACGCGCACGCCCTTCGTGCGGACGCTGGCCAGGTCGGAGCCGGAATCGGGCTCGCTCATCCCGATGCCGAAGCAGCACTCGCCGGCGGCGATGCGGGGCAGGTACTCCCGCTTCTGCTCCTCGGTGCCGTAGCGCAGCAGGGAGGGGGCGATCTGCCGGTCCGCGACCCACTGCGCGGCGACGGGGGCGCCGACGGCGAGGAGTTCCTCGGTGATGACGAAGCGCTCGAGGTGGGTGCGCCCGCGCCCCCCGTACTCGGTCGGGATCGTCATGCCGATCCAGCCGCGCTCGGCCAGCCGGCGGGTGAAGTCCTCGTCCCAGCGCGTCAGCCAGGTGTCGATCCACGGGGTGAGGGTGCCGGCCTCGATCTCGGCGGCGAGGAACGCGCGGACCTCGGCGCGGAGCGCGCGCATCTCGGGCGTGGCCACCGTGGTGGGCGGGGCGAGGGGACTGGTCATCGGGCTCCTCGTGGGTCGGGCGTGACGCTCGTCGGAACGTGGGGGTGGGCGCCACTATCCCACCGCACGGAGGGTCCGTGCCGTGCCCCTCCCGCGGACCGGAACGCCGGGCGCCCCGGAGGCGGCCGACGGCCCCTTGACCCCGCCACCGCCGACTGTAGGATTGTTGACAATCTGCAGCGCGACGAAAGGCGGACGGATGACGTTCTCCCTCACGGCCCTCGACCTGGTCGAGGGCTTCCGGCGCGGCGAGGTCTCCCCGGTGGAGGCCGCCGAGGACGCCCTGGCGGCGATCGAGCGGGTCGACGGCGAGCTCAACGCGTTCTGCCTCCTCGACCCCGAGGCGACGCTCGCCGACGCGCGCGCGGCGGAGC